>CAJJLI010000035.1 GCA_905192625.1 uncultured Clostridium sp.
CGCAGTCTTTGCAATTCCATTGCTTTATATCGCTATGGGACACATGATTGGTTTACCTATACCAAGTATTATTGATCCTATGATGCATGCTAGTAATTTTGCATTATTACAATTAGCATTAACGATTCCTATTATATATTTAGGTAGAAGTTTCTTCTTCGTTGGATATAAATCTTTATTTAGAGGACATCCAAATATGGATTCCTTAGTTGCATTAGGAACAAGTGCTGCTGTCGTTTACAGTTTGTATGGTACAATTATGGTGGTAAATGGTAACCATCATTTTTCTATGGAATTATACTATGAATCTGCTGGTGTTATTTTAACTCTTATTACTTTAGGTAAATATTTTGAAGCAGTTTCCAAGGGTAAAACATCCGAAGCCATTAAAAAATTAATGGGTCTTGCTCCAAAAAATGCTATGGTTATTCGTAACAATGAAGAAGTAGAAATACCAGTGGATGCAGTTTTAGTGGATGATATTATTGTAGTTCGCCCTGGTGAAAAAATCCCAGTGGATGGTGTTATCACAGAAGGAAGCACTTCCATTGATGAATCTATGTTAACTGGTGAAAGTATTCCTGTTGAGAAAAAGATTGGTGATAGTGTAATTGGTGCAAGTATTAATAAAAATGGTAGTTTTAAATTCAGAGCTACTAAAATCGGAAAAGATACTACCTTATCACAGATTATTAAATTAGTTGAAGATGCTCAAGGTTCCAAGGCTCCAATCGCTAAAATGGCAGATAAAATATCTGGTGTATTCGTACCTATCGTAATTGTTTTAGCGATATTATCAGGTCTTGCATGGTTCTTCCTTGGTGGAGAATCTTGGATTTTCGCACTTACTATTACAATTTCTGTTTTAGTAATCGCATGCCCTTGTGCTCTTGGTTTAGCTACTCCAACTGCTATCATGGTAGGTACAGGAAAAGGTGCTGAAAACGGTGTTTTAATTAAGAGCGGTGATGCATTAGAAACAACTCATAAAATTAAAACAATTGTATTTGACAAAACAGGTACAATCACAGAAGGTAAACCAAAAGTAACCGATATCGTCACTGCGCAAAACATTTCACAGGATGAATTACTTCGCTTAGCTGCTTCTGCTGAAAAAGGTTCTGAGCATCCTCTTGGGGAAGCAATTGTAAATGGTGCAGTAGAAAAAAATCTAAGCCTTACAAATACAGATTCCTTTGAAGCAATTCCAGGTCATGGTATTGAAGTTTCTATTGAAGGAAGTACTCTTTTACTTGGAAATAGAAAATTAATGGATGATAGAAATATATCATTAGGAGACCTTTCACCTGTTTCAGATAATCTAGCGGAACAAGGAAAAACTCCAATGTACATTGCAAAAGATGATCAAATCGCTGGAATCATTGCTGTAGCTGATACAATAAAACAAAGTAGTGCGATGGCAATTAAAAAACTTCACAAAATGGGTATTGAAGTTGCAATGATTACAGGCGATAATAAACGTACAGCAGATGCAATTGCAAAACAAGTTGGAATTGATCGCGTATTAAGTGAAGTTTTACCAGAAGACAAAGCCTCTGAAGTTAAAAAGCTTCAAGCGGAAGGCAAAAAAGTAGCAATGGTAGGTGATGGTATCAACGATGCTCCAGCACTTGCACAAGCAGACATCGGTATTGCCATTGGTTCTGGAACTGATGTTGCCATGGAATCTGCAGATATCGTCTTAATGAGAAGTGATTTAATGGATGTTCCAACTGCTGTAGAATTAAGCAAATCAACCATTAAAAATATCAAAGAAAATTTATTCTGGGCATTTGCTTATAATACTTTAGGTATTCCAGTAGCAATGGGTGTATTACACTTATTTGGTGGCCCATTATTAAACCCAATGATTGCCGGTGCAGCAATGAGTTTTAGTTCTGTATCTGTATTACTCAATGCATTACGCTTAAAACGCTTTAAACCTTCTTCTATCAAATAAAGTTGAAGTTTAAAAATAAATGAATAAGGAGATTTTTATTATGAACAAAACAGTATTTATTGAAGGCATGAAATGCCAAGGATGTGTAGATTCCATCAAAGAAAAATTTGAAAACATTGCAGGTGTAGAATCTGTTGATATTGATTTAGAAAATAAAAAAGCTACCATCACAGGTAATGGAGATGTATCTCTTGATGAATTAAGAAACTCATTATCAGGAACTAAATTTACTGTTTCTGAATAATAGTTATAAGTATATCGATGCAGTCTAATTATCTTATGAGAAAAATCAACTGTAACTAGATAACATTTTCGATGAAACAAGATCAACTGTAACTATGTGATTTTAAAGAAATAAAAGGAGCTGTCCTATCTTAGTACTCTAACATCCGATCAGTATTTGATTTCGTGTATAGGAACTATTTTAAGACAGCTTCTTTTTTATTTTTCTTCTATTTTATTTTTACACTCTTTTCATTTTACTACTTCTTAATGTTACTACTTTTTAATGTACTACTTTTTAATTTTGCTACTTTTTAATGAACTACTTCTTAATTATACTACTTTATTAAATTTACTACACTTTTAATTTCGCTAGTCTTTAAGCTTCACTTCTTTTTCGATAGTAAAGCCTGGATCTTTAAATGTGGGTCTAAAATATTTGATATTGATTTCCCTGAATTTACACAATATATGTAATACGCAATGTATTTCGATATATCTACACCTTTATACCAAGGAGCATTTAAAACTTCCTCACAGCGATAGGTAGCATTCGTTATGAATACTGCTTCAATCACTCCATCCTCATAAGCTTTATTAAAACTAGCAATCCCTTCTGTAAATAACCCAAACGTTGTAGCAATGAAAATACGTCTCGCTCCTTGATCTTTCATTTTATTTGCTACATCTAACATCGTTTCTCCAGACGCTATAATATCATCTACGATTAATATATCTTTATTATTTACTTCAGGTCCTATGTATTTATGTTCTTTTACTGGGTATTTGCCTTGTACCATTTTACGAGATCTTCTTTTATAAAATAAACCCATATCCAAACCCAATTCGTTTGCATATAACAAATTACGATTGGTTCCCCCAATGTCTGGGCTAACCACTAACATATTCTCTTCACTTGAAAAAATATCAGGATAATTCTTATTCATGGACTTTATTACCTGATATACTGGCATAAGATTATCAAATCCCATAAATGGAACTGCATTTTGAACCCTATCATCGTGTACGTCAAAGGCCATAATATTCCTAACCCCAATGGATTCTAGTTCTTTTAGTGCAACCGCACAATCCAAAGATTCTCTTGAGATTCTACGATCCTGTCTAGCTGCATATAACATCGGAGAAATTACAGAAATACGGTTTGCTTTCCCGCCAATGGCAGAAATCACGCGCTTTAGATTTTGAAAATGTTCGTCTGGTGACATGATAACTTCTTTTCCATACATACTAAAATTACAACTATAATTGCCAACATCTACTATAATATAAACATCCATGCCACGCACGGTATTTTCTAATATTGCTTTGGCATCTCCGGTGGCAAAACGTAAGAGTTTCGTATCAATGATTCTAGAATCACTGGTATTATAAATACTCCCTAAGTAAAAACTAATCTTTTGTGTCAATTCCTCTGTTCCATACAATGGAATTATAGCTAGTGGGACTGTTTCATTATACTGATCACGCATGCAAAACACCTCCTATATTTTCCATTATATCCTTTATGTTTAATTTATCAATACGTTTGTAAAATTTATACATATATCATTGAAATTGAATATTCAAAAACACCGAAGGAAAGTTTCTAATTAGAGTTATTAAGTAGAGTTTCTAATTAGGTTCTTCCTTCGGTGTTCTAAGATTTATTATCTTACACTTCAATTTATTAATTTATAAATCATACCTTTAAATGTGCAGTTATTATTGTGTAGCTATGGGAATTGACTGTTATCTCACAATCACTCACGACAACATACCAGTTTTTACCCTTTCTGATTATAGACGCTTCTGTATCTAGTATTCTTTCTTTACACCATAAAACAACATCGTCCACTGTCAAAGAGAGATTTCTTTTTATACGTTCCACTCCCAAAACAGTTGTATGCAACTTTTCTATATTTAAGAGTAGTTCACATGTATCGTTATTATAACTCATAAATTCTTGTGAATTTCTCTTTTAAATACTCAACATAATAATTTGGATTAAAAGACTCATTCATGATATCCTTTAAGAAATCTTCTGTCTTTTTTAGTCTTCCATACTGATGAATGTGCTCTCTTAAGAAGGAAACGATTTTGGAAACTTCACCTTTGCGTAAAATTTCATCCACGTTCATTTGTTTTTCCATATACGCATAAAGTTGTGCTGCAATTGCATTTCCAAGAGCGTAAGATGGAAAATATCCAAAGCTGCCACCAGACCAGTGCGTATCTTGTAAAATACCCTCTGCATCTGTCTTTGGACGTAAACCTAGATATTCCTCATATTTTGAATTCCATAATTCAGGAAGTTCCTTCGTTGTCACCTTACCTTCAAAAATAAGTTTCTCAATTTCGTAACGTACCATAATGTGAAGGCAGTATGTTAGTTCGTCTGCTTCTGTACGAATTAAGCCTGGTTCTACTTTATTGATGCCTTTAATAAAGTTATCAAGAGACAAATCTTTTAACTCTTCAAAAAACGTTGCTTTTAATCTTCCAAAAATCGGTCTCCAAAAAGCCTCACTACGACCAACTACATTTTCAAAAAATCTAGACTGGGATTCATGCATTCCCATAGAAGCACCACCACCAGCTAAGGTCTGAGTAAGCTCATCTGACACTCCCATTTCATAAAGTGCGTGCCCTGTCTCATGAATGGTGGAAAACATAGCACTTTCTAAATTATTTTCATAGTAATGAGTCGTGATACGAACATCGTGATTATGTATTTCTGTCGTGAATGGATGCTCACTTTCAGCAATTACACCACGATTAAAATCAAATCCCAAATATGCAGCGAGCCAACGATTGAAAGAATCTTGTTTTTTTGTATCAAAGGTTCTGTAATTAAAACTTTTATCAATCATGTTGTTTTTAACGACTACTGCCTTTAAAAGAGGAACGATCTCTTCTTTTAATTTGGCAAAAAATTCGTCTAACTTCTCGGTTGTAAATCCTTCTTCATAATCATTTAATAAAACGTCGTATAACTTTTGTCCTTCTTTTGCGCGGTAAGATGCAAAACGTTTATTAAAATCAATTAATTTTTCAAGGTATGGTTCAAATATACTATAATCATTTGCTGCTTTGGCTTTCTGCCATATCATACCGGATTTCGCAGTTAACTCTGAATATTCCTTATATTCATCTTTTGGTATTTTCTCTAAAGACTGAAATTCTTTTAACCAAATCTTCACGATTCCTTTTTCTTTTTGAGACAAATCCGTTTCACTTTCCAATTCCTTTAAAATTGCTCTGACTTCATCATTCATGATTGTGCCATACAATTCTCCTGATAAACTACCCATAGCTCTTGCTGTAAGGTCTACTCCGCCTTTTGGAGCTAATGTTTCAAGGTCCCAGTTTATCAAAGTTAATGCAGTCGTTAAACCGTTGATTTTTTCCATATATGGTTCTAACTTTTTAAAAATTTCGTTCATAACATCCTCCTTTAATATTTATTCTATTTTGCTACTATTTTTTATACTTCTAATAATTTAAAATTCTACATTCCTGAATAACTTGAATTGTTATATCTCTACTATTATACCACATATGTAAAACCACTGGAAGAAGTTATATAATTATAAAATCCGTTCCTATTTTGGTTCTAATCCATGCTTAAATATTTCAATCATCTCGTTTGCTAAACTGATTTTAATCGGATTGTCTGGAATCTCCGTTCTACTTAACCAAACTGCTTCCGATAATTCATTTTGATCCAAGGTAACTATATCTGCCCCATCTAAATCTGCAAAAAATCCAACCAACAAAGAGGAAGAAAATGCCCATGGCTGATTCTTATAGTAACGTATGTTTTTAACTTTTAGCCCTACTTCTTCCATCACTTCACGTTGTATAGTCTGTTCCAATGTTTCTCCAATCTCAACAAAACCTGCAACCAATCCATATCTTTTATAAATTCCTTTGGAATACTTTGTTAATAATAGTTTATCTCCGTTGGTGATTCCAACCATAATCGCTGGTGATATTTTAGGATAAACTATGTTATTACAAGAATCACACTGCATTGCTCGTTCAACCTTGCGTTTTACCATCTTTTTACCACAACGACCGCAATATTGATTGTCCTGATAGAAATGGTACAAATGTTTTCCTGTGATACCTGCAAATGCAAGCCACATCGGCTCATATGTGCGCAGTATTTGAACATCATACATTTTAAAACCATCCCTATCACATATATCTAAATCGATATCCTGTACTAAAAAGAAAGCTTTCCCATCTATTTCAAACAGATAATCTGCTTTCTCTTCTATATCCTTATCTAACTTCTTTAGTTCACCAAAGGTCGGAATAAGGGGTTGGTCGCCATTTTTTAGCAGTATCTCATTGTTTTTATAAAACATAACATAATCTGCTTGACTTGGTGTACTTATCTTAAATTCATTTCGTAATCTTAGTGGTTCTATATCTTGAATCATAATACATAGGCCTTTCCTTTAGCACGTTTATTTAGACGATAGTTCGTTACTTATAAGAAGTAAAAATCAACTTTCATAGCATATGAGCTATAATTCTCTATTTACGATTCTTTTCGTATCTTTAGCATCTATATAAACAACATATATTTTGTCAATAATAGCAGAATTATTTCAATTTCAAGCGAATCTCTTCCGCCATTAACTTATCTTCCTCCATCATATGTGTAAACACATGATCCTGGATCATATCCTTAATTTTTAATAATTCTTTGCAAGGATTTTTTGAAAGCTTCGGCATATCAATATGAAGAACCTCACTTCGAAACATCGAATGTTCCTTGACATGTTCTTCTAGCCTGGAATACTGTGCCAATTTCATCAAATTCTCTTCCTCATAAAAGTGATAGGCAGTATAATCTCTTAAGTCACCAACAATTTTTAATAGTTGTTCTGGCTGTACACCAATACAACGAATCATTAACAATTGCTCGATATCTCTTCCAATCCGAAACAACTCCTTGTGTTGTTCATCTACATCTTTTATTTGTAATGATAAATCATCATTCCAATCAAATTTAAAATCAAACATTATTTCATCTCCCCAATTTGTTACGCTTTTCTTTCGTGAAAATCTAAATTAATATTCCTTGTTGTTCAAAATCAAGAGTGTGCCGACAACTAGGCTTCATTACTTTATCGTTTCATCGCTCTTATCATTTGTTTTGTATTTTCATCTATTCGAAGAGATTCTGTGATTTTTTGCAAAGATTTATTGTAGGTAAAATCATCTAACGAATTATGTTGTAAGAATTTCAAGGTTTGTTCTGGTAATCGAATATAATAAATAGATATAGCCCAGGCAACCGCCATTTTCACATAATAAGCATCGTGTTTTATACTATTTAACAATTCTAATGCACGTTCACAATGCTCCTCGTCCACATAGTAATTCAATAACATTACCACTGCGAAGCGAATATAATACTCTTTGTTGTCTTTTAGATATGGCTGAATGAAATCCCACATTTCTTTTGGATACTTTTTTGTTATTTTTAAACTCGCACAAAAGCTATCACAAACAGACCAGTTATTTATTTTAGGTAGGAATTTTTTGATATTATAAAACACTGCATCTAAATCTCTAAGATTTCCAATCACCATGCCTTGTAACATTATTTCTTCAAAAAGTTCACTGTTTGCAGTTTTTAAGTACTCATACGAATCTTTGCTCCCAATTTCCTTCGCAAGTTTTCGTAACGCCGGCAAACGGACCCCTATGATATTTTCTACTCCCGGTATAAGTTTGCTAGAAAATTCTTGATAGCTTGGCTCTGCAAGTTCGTAAAGCCTTTTTCTTATTTCTATCTGCTTCATTCCTGTTCACGTTGGAGTAGCAGCTCAATTTCCTCTCTGCTACCATAAATAGTACCTTGTACCATCTCTGGCTTTCCACCACCTTTTCCCTGAAAGGTGCTATTCAACACTTTAGCAATTTCGCGAACGTCCATACCTGAGCTTCCAAGAATATATCGATATCCATCGGTGTCATTGCCACCAAATGCTCCGCATAATCCGCCACACGTTTCCATTGCTGCATTGACATACTTTCTCATTGCATTTGTATCCAATTCTTCATCAAATAATAAAGCCAGTGAAGATTCTTTTTCCACTTTTTTTAGTTCTGTTGCTATTTGTATATCTTCCAAACGGAAAATTCGTCCTTTTAAAAGACTTACTTCATTCTTTAGGTTTTCAATATAATCCGTTATCTTATCTTGTTTTGCTGACAATAAAACAGAAGCTTGATTCACAATCTTTTCTTTTTGATTATAATCTTTTAGAGCTCGTAAACCACATAAGATACTTAGTCGTATACCACCTTTATATTTTTCTGCATCCACGATTTTAATCATTCCAACTTCGCCTGTATAACTAACGTGTGGTGCACAACATGCGCAGCAATCGATGCCTGGTATCTCTACAAGTCGTACCTGACCAAGTATATCTATTTTACTACGATAATGCATGGATTCTAATTCTTCTTTGCTTGGATATAGAACATGAATTTTCATATTCTTAGCAACAACTTCATTCGCCTCATATTCTATTTTTCTTATATCTTCCTCTGTTAACTCGCCATTAAAATCCATCGTAACATTTTCATTGCCTAAATGAAATCCAACGTTGTCATATCCAAAATAACGATTTATTAATCCCGAGAGGATATGCTCTCCCGTATGTTGCTGCATTTTTGAAAAGCGTTGGCTGTAATCAATACTTCCAACGATATTTTCACCAATCGTTAGTGGCTCCTTCGTGAAATGATAAATTACATCATCCTTCTCTCTAACATCATACACGAAGATATCCATCAATTTCCCCGTATCACTTGTTTGTCCTCCGCCCTCTGGAAAGAAAGCCGTTTGATCTAATATAATCTGATAACCTTCATTATCTTTGATACAATCCAGTACCTTTGCTTGAAACTCGATAAGGTGGCTATCTTCATAAAACAATTTTCTTGTCATTATAATCTCCTTCTTGCGCTAAACTTTGCGTTTGTCGAAGTTTTAGTCATATAAGTCCTATGATATATTAGTCCTAAATATATAGGTCTTATGATGTATGAGTCTAATTCACTTACTTTATAATTTTACCACGAATTATCAAACATGAGAAGTTTTTTGAATGAATTATACCAAATATAGAAAATAAATAATAAAAACGAGAAAAAAATCTACTAAAAAGCATCTCTTTCTCGTTTTCATTCATATTTCATTGTACTTATTCAGTTGTATTTACTCAGTTACCCCGAATCAATTTCTCCTATTAAGATAATAAATCATAAGCGCCAAATCAGGTACGCTTATTCAGTTACACCATCTTTAAAAATAGCCATTTCGTGAATTCCATTTTTTTCATTGTTCGTTAGCTCGCCATTGGCAACACTTACAATATATTCAAAGAATTCTGCACATAATTCATTCATTGGCTTATCTTCTAATAATTGGCCAGCGTTAAAATCCATCCATCTAGGTTTTTTCTTAAAAATATTATCATTCGTAGCGATCTTAATTGTTGGCACAAGGCTACCAAATGGAGTTCCTCTACCGGTTGAGAATAAAACCATCTGACAACCAGCACAACCAAGTGCAGTCGTTGAAACTAAATCATTACCAGGTGCTTGTAACAAATGAAATCCATTATGCTTTAAGCGGTCCCCGTATCCTAACACTCCACTAACCTTACTATGTCCACCCTTTTGTGTGCAACCAAGAGATTTTTCCTCTAATGTACTAATACCACCTTCTTTGTTTCCTGGTGATGGGTTTTCATAAATAGGTTGATTGTATTGTTCAAAATAATCTTTAAAGTCGTTAATTAAATGTACCACATCTTCAAAAGTTGCCTCATCTTTTGCGCGGCTCATTAAGATAGTTTCCGCACCAAACATCTCAGGCACTTCCGTTAAAATAGTTGTACCCCCATTGGATACTAAATAATCTGAGAAC
>CAJJLI010000036.1 GCA_905192625.1 uncultured Clostridium sp.
CCATCCCAATCCCAGAAACGAGTCCAAGTTTCACCGCCATCCGTGCTGCGGAAAAAGTTCGCATCTGGCCACCAAGAGTTTAAAGTAGAAACAATTAAGGTATCTGGATTCAATGCATCTACCGCCAATCCACCATAACCGAAATAATTATCACCACTGGAGGAAGGTATTGGAGAAATTTCTGTCCAAACATCTGTTATTGTATTATATTTCCATACTTCACCCTTTTGTACATCGTATGGTACTACTCCGTTGCTGTATGTAATAAAAAGTACTCCATTTGAAGCTAACACTCCGTGATGTGGTAATAATCCCGTCGTTTTTGTTGGATTTGTAGAATCCGGGGCTACAATGTTTTTTGGCTGATTCGCTACAGCATTCCAAGTAATGCCACCATCTTCGGTCATATATACCATGTCTTGTCCTTTTTTATTCGCAACACCAACAAAAATTCTTTGACAAGGTGTACCTACAGTACTTGAAGTTTCATCCGGCGTTACCCAAACAACGCCTGTTAATGTACTATCATAACCTGCAAGGGATGGATCATCATCCGTCGGTGCATAATTGCCTACTTCAGTTAACCCTGTTACCTGACTCCAAGTAACACCATAATCGGTACTCTTCCACAGTCCATTACCGCAACGTGCCCCGAAGTACAGTACATTATTGCTATTTGGATCCACTGTGAGTCTCTCTCCCATGGAACGTCCTAGCATGTTCGCACCATTTTTAAATGGAAGCTCCGTTTGTTCCCATGTTGCACCGTAATCATCCGAGCGCAGAATATAACCATTATCATCGGTCCAATCATTGGTATAAGTCCCCGCCGCAATATATACTCGATTGGTTTCTACTGGATCAACGGCAATACTTTCACATCCTAGGTTATTCCACTCCTCCCAACCAATCCAGTCTGTGAGTGGAACCCATGATTGATCACTTTCTATCCATCGATAAGCTCCTCCCATATCCGTACGTGCATATATCAAATCTTTCTCCCCTGGATTAAACACAATGTTATCGACATATCCACCACCGTAAATCTGAACATTTTTCCAATCATAGCTTTGTGCTTGAACTTCTGCCTTTACTGGTGTAGCTTGTTGAAATCCACCCATTAGTGTGCATATTAAAATAGTACTAATTACTTTTTTTAACCCCTTATTTGCCATATGTAGACCTCCTTCTCTAACTTAGTCTCCTTGCAACAAAATAGTAATAGTGCTTCACCATAACTTGTCCTTACTCAATCAATATGCATCACCAACCTTCCCTGAACTGAGTTATTTTAGTATCGAAGCATGTTTGAAATTGCATAAACATTCTATAATTTATACATAACATACTCTGAATTATATGTCAATAATTTCCATATTTGACCTTTGTCAAATTTTTGAGGTGTTTTTTATGTATTTTGCTAATTCTCTATTTTTTCAATGCTTTTACTACACAATTTAAAACTCTCTCAATTACAAAGCTTTTAAAAATTCAAACTTACTAAATTCGAAACTTCCTTATCCATTGATCTATAGACCTTTTATTTCAGCAAACTATAAAAGTGACCACTACTCATATTGCTAGTAGCGGCCACATTACATACTGAACCATTAAGTTATTTGCATTTTTTATCAAACGCAGGGTTGAATGCATAAAAGTTTTTGGAATCTAATTTATCTTGAACTATACGTAAGCTTTCTCCAAATCTTTGATAATGAACAATTTCTCTTTCACGAAGGAAACGAATTGGATCATATACATCTCGGTCATGTACTATTCTTAAAATATTATCATATGTCGTTCTTGCCTTTTGCTCAGCCGCCATGTCTTCATGTAAGTCCGTAATTGGGTCACCTTTGGATTGAATATAAGAAGCAATCCAAGGAGCACCACTTGCTGCTTGAGGCCAAACTCCTAATGTATGATCTACGTAATAGTTTTTAAATGGACTATTTTCAATTTGCTCGGCAGTTAAATTTTTTGTTAACTGATGTACAATGGCACAAATCATTTCAAGATGAGCCAATTCCTCGGTTCCAATGTCTGTTAACACACCGGCAACCTCACGATATGGCATTGCAAAACGTTGAGATAAATAACGAATGGAAGCGGCCAACTCACCATCAGGGCCTCCAAATTGAGTTATGATAACCATCGCTAATTCTGGGTTACACTCTTTAATGTTTACTGGATATTGTAATCTTCTTTCATACGTCCACATAGGCTAGCACACTCCTTCCCAAGGCCATGGATATTGCGTCCAACTCCAGATTTCACAGGAGTTATTGTGTCCATACCAGCGTAACGGTCCATAGGTTTCTTCGTATTCCTTCACCAAAACTGTACGCTTTTTCTGGAACTCATCATACATCGCAAGAGCCTCACGATCACAAGGATGGGTATCTAAAAACAGCCTCAAATCATCCAAATAGAAGCTTACTTCGGTGATGCAATGAATTAGTTTTTCACGATTTCTATCCATAATTAATTACATCTCCTTCCTCGAAAATCCAGATCCAATTCCTTAAAAATAGTACCGTTACAAAGTGCCTCATGTTCATCATACAAGTTACGAAATGTTTGCCATGGAACATATGCCATAGCCAATGCAAATCCTGGCATATCATTAACTCGGATGCATTCATTGCAATTAGAGTTCATTTTGGGTCCACGATATCCATATGGTGTAGGATACCCATTGCAACTTGTGCAATCTACAGTGCTATCATTACTAGATGCACTTATAGGTTCTGCTACCGGAGCTGGTGCTGGTGTACTATTGTTGTCTACATTTGGAACATTTCTCGCCCCAGAGTATCTTGTATAATACATTTGCCTGCGATTATTCATGTATTAAAATCTCCTTTCCTGCAAACTAATATTACTCAGTCCACAAGACGAATCATTATTCTTTACTATTGTATGTTCAAACACAATATCGGTGTATGTCCCATCATTACTTGTTTCTGTAAATCTCTACTAATTGACATTACCTCTACTTTCAGATAATATAAATGTAGCAAAGTGAGGACGCTCTTACTAAGGAAAACCCTATGTTTCGCTCATCTTCATTGGCTGATTTTTTTATTAACATTCCTATTTCAAAGGAGATAACTTAATGTATCATTTTATTATTAATCCGCATTCAAGAACTGGGAAAGCACGTATTTTATGGGCTCAACTAAAAGAAGAGCTTAATCATAGAAATATAGAGTATAAAGAATATTTTACCGAGCGTTCTTCTCATGCAGTGGCGATTGCTAGACAAATTTGTGAAGATTTCGAAGGAATTAAAACAATTGTAATCGTTGGCGGAGATGGTACCGCAAATGAAGTAATTAACGGAATTGATTCTTATAAAGACGTGATATTGGGTTATATACCAACTGGTTCAAGCAATGATTTGGCCCGTGGTTTGCAACTTCCAAAAGACCCTATGAAAGCTCTGGACCACATACTAAATCCAAGGCACTTTAAAATGGTGGACCACGGTATTATTACTTATACACAGAGCGGTTTATCTCATAAATTTGCGGTAAGTTGCGGTGTTGGATACGATGCGGCGGTATGCAAAGAAGCACTCCGTTCTAGAACAAAAGAATTATTGAATAAAATAGGACTTGGTAAGCTTACGTATTTAATAATTGGTATAAAACAAATTTTTACGAATAAACCAACCGATACCGAACTTATCATTGACGGTTCCAAATCCCTTGTAGTAAAAAACGTGATTTTTGTAGCATCTATGATACATAAATACGAAGGCGGCGGTCTTTTAATGGCACCAAGTGCCAAAGCAAACGATAGGAAATTAACGGTTTGTGTGGTTGCCAATATTCCAAAACTTAAAATATTGTTCGTAATGCCAACGATATTTTTTGGTAAGCATATCTTAATTAAAGGCGTTCAGCTGTTTGACTGTGACACAATCGAAATTAAAACGAAAGAACCATCTGCAGTTCACACCGATGGTGAATTTGGTGGTTACCATAGACATGTAAAATTATCTTGTACGAAAGAGCAAATCCGAATGATAATTTAAAAAAAGGATATTGTAAGGTTTCATACGCAATGCTTGTATGAAATGTTACAATACCCTTTTATTTTTTCACGTAACACATATACGGATTCATCTAATCCTAACTTCATCATTCCAAAATTCATCTAATCCTAACTTCATCTTCGTAAGATTTACCACATCATGTGGATACCATTCCCTTGGAAACAAGTTTCGATATTGTGAATTTAAAAAACGCTCGTCCAAAAGAAGGATGGCCCCACGATCCTCAACTGTTCGTATTACACGACCCGCCGATTGCAATACCTTATTCATTCCTTGAAACAGGTATGCATAATCAAAACCACTTCCATTTCTTTTATCATAAAATCCACGGAACAACTCTCTCTCTGTACATACTTGTGGCAGCCCTGTACCAACGATGATTGCTCCGATTAAACGATCTTTTGTTAAATCGATTCCTTCACTAAAAATACCACCCATTACGCAAAAGCCAATCGTCGTTTTCTCTGGTTGCTCTACAAACTTAGCTAAAAATTCTTCTTTCTCTTCTTCCGTCATACTTGACTTTTGCATTTCAATCGTATCCATGCGCTCCTTTGCCAATTCCGCAATTTGATGCATCATCTGATAGGAAGGAAAGAATACAAAATAATTGCCACATTTCGCACTGGTAAATGCTTCAATGTAGGATACTATTTTTTCATACTCAAGGCTATTTCTTCTCGAATACTTTGTACTGACATCTTCTGCTATCATAAGAGTTCGCTTGGATGTGTCAAATGGAGATGGAGCATATATTGCATAGTCCTCCTCACTCCCGCCCAATTGTTCTTTGTAATACTGAATTGGCAATAAAGTCGCCGAAAAAAAGATTGCGCTTTTTCCCTTATTAAGACAAGATAAAAGATTCTTTGATGGGTCCATACATAATAACTTAATACGAAACTCTCCAGACTCATCATAGTCGGTATATATTAAGTAATTTTCATCCAAGCGTTCATGGATGCTTAAAAAATGACTTGTTTCAAAGTAAAGGTTTAGTATTTCTTCCTTCCCATCAAGCAATTTATTTTCTTTCAAAAATTCATCCATTTCACTTAGTAATCGCAGCAAGTGAAGTGCAAAATCACCAACATTTTCATGTACTTCACATTCATCACAAAGCTTTTTTAGTCGCAACAAATCTTGATTGCATACCTCAAGATATTTACTTAATTGCTTCGACTTATCCTTTATAATCTTTTTTACCAATAAGAAATCTTTCTTATATAAGGTAGCACTATACATCTCTCTTGCACGATCCACCAAATTATGAGCCTCATCAATAAGAAATACATAGTCTTGCTTTTTATCATTCATAAAGAATCGTCTTAGATACACATTGGGATCAAACGCATAATTATAATCACAGATAACGGCATCTGCCCAAGTCGTTACATCGAGACACATTTCAAAAGGACATACGCAATGTTTACTTGCATATTCCGTTATTAATTCTCTACTAATTCTTGTTTCATGTGTGAGCATATCAAATACAGCATCATTCACCCGATCAAAATGCCCCTTTGCCCGTTCACATGAGATTGGGTTACAATCCGGTTTATCCAAAATACATATTTTTTCTTTTGAAGTAATCGTAACCACCTTTAAATTCAGATCTCTTTCCATCAATAATTGAAAGGTATCTTCTGCTACCGTTCTTGTAATCGTTTTAGCGGTTAGATAAAATATCTTTTCAACAAATCCTTCCCCCATTGCTTTTATCGTTGGAAATATCGTTGAAATCGTTTTTCCTACTCCAGTTGGGGCTTCTATGAATAATTTCTTGTCCCGAATAATTGTTTTATATACACCAGTCACTAAATCCCTTTGACCTGGCCGATATGAAAAAGGAAACTCGATTTGCTTGATTGTCTCATCTCTTAATGAACGCCAACGAGCCTGCCACGCTGCCCATTTACAATATTCCTGAACAAGTTCATGAAACCAATTATCTAAATCCTCATAAAGAAAACGCTCTTCGAAATTTTTAATCGTTTCTGTCTCCATATGGCAATAGGTTAGTTGTATTCCGATTTGTGTTAACTCATGCTGATTAGAATATATATATGCATAGCACATAGCTTGCGCACGGTGTACCGAATACATCTCTGTCAAGCTATGCACATCCTGAAACATACATTTTATTTCATCAATTACAACCAGGCCGTCTTCTATTTCAGAGCTAATGATACCATCTGCTCTGCCTTCCACAATAAACTCAAAGTCCACACCGTCCCTATGAATGGGAAGCGTGATACTTAACGGTACTTCTGCTTGATAGTTTGCTCCCATCCTTTTTTGAATCTTACGGTGCAACCTACTTCCTTCTTGCATTGCATCGGCATCCCTTGTGCCTTTTGTATTATCAATATCCCCAGATCGGAGTATAAATTCAACTAAGTTTCTCACTGAAATTTTTATTTTCTCAATTTTTTGCTCACTCATTGTTTGCTCCAATCTACACTTGTATTTCACCCAATTCTATAAGATAAAATAAGCTTCTATTACCCTTAAATAGTAATGCATTCTATACTGTTTTCCCTTAACGTGTGCAGGATTAAAACACCCTTTTCGAGCATACAGTTATGCATTTTTGCCTCTATATTGTTTCGTTTTTCCATTATTATTTACCTTAATTATATCATAGGTAACACAAAGAACAAGCGTTTTGTTTTTGATGAAATGGGACCATAAAATTTCTTCTGCTACCTTGCAATTTACAGAACTTTCTGTTATAGTCAAGAAGTGGAACCTATAGGGGCCAAATTTAGCAGAAATGAGGAATGTAGAATGGATAAACACGGTGAAAACTGTAATTGTGAAGAAGGATTAGATCATGATCAGGTTACCTTAACATTAGAAGATGGCACTGAAGTTGTTTGCGATATTATCGCAGTATTCCCTTGTGGAGAAAAAGAATACATTGCATTATTACCACAAAACGGTGGTGATGAAGGAGAAGTTTATCTTTATCAATTTATTCAAAACGGTGAAGATGAAATCGACCTTGTTAATATTGAAGATGATGATGAATTTGAAGCTGTTTCCGAAGCTTTCGATGAGTTCTTAGATTCTGAAGAATTTGATGAATTAATGGGCGAAGAAGAAGAGGAAGAGTAATCCTTATATAAAAAAGGTAAGTACAACAAATAAAAGCTGTTGTATTTACCTTTTTTTTTTGTTAAGATTTACTTTCTTCTTTGCTTAACTCGATTAATTGTCCTCGAATACAGAACTCAACATCCAATGTCTTTGGTAAAAAGATTTTATCAAATTTAACGCTCAATTTACCATCTCTGTTCTCAATTACTACGCCTTCTCCATACATTTTATGCACTACCTTAGCTCCTTTTACAAGCAGATCACGATCAATTAGTATCTCCCCAACAAATCTTGAAAACGCTAACTCTTTATGGAACCTTTCCTTAACTGAAAAAATATGCACTCTTTGTTTTGCTCTGGTCATAGCAACATAAAACATTCTCCGTTCCTCTTCCATGTCTTCTAACAATAAAGCCTTACGATGAGGTGTGATTCCTTCGTTTGCATCAATAATTATAACCACATCATACTCAAGCCCTTTGGATGCATGGAATGTGGAGAGGGAAACGCCATCATAAGATTTGTTTTTCCTTTGCTCTACTTGCCTCTTTAACTCTTCTTGGTACGCCTCCATATGTGCAAACCATTCTTCATAGGTCTTAAAATCTCTAGAGTTTTCTTGTAATTCACTTAGTATGTCATATAATTCATCCACCTTCATGCGACGAAAATCTGCGTATTCTCTTAGGTAATCGTCATAACCAATGGCTCTACGGATATAAGTGATTGCTGCAAAAGGGTTTGTCTTTTTTAACAGCGCTAAATCATACTCTAGTTTTTCAATGCGTTCTATGACATAGCTGCGATCCGAATAATATTCCTTTACTCTATTTAAATCCACCACCGGATTTCCAAAACAATCTCTTGAAATATAGCGTTTCGGTCGGTTAATAATCTCTAAGAATAATGAACGTTCCCTACTCCCCATTGCAATTTTTATATACGCCAAAATATTTTTTGTAATCCAATGTTCATAAATATTCGGGATTGCGTCTCTCATTCGAAATGGGATATTGTACTCCATTAATTTTTCTACTAGAGCACCCGGTTGCGTATTTGTACGATACAGAATAGCGATTTGATTATATGCATATCCTTTTTTGTAATACTCATGAATTAGCTCCAAAACCATTTTATTCTCTTCTGGTAAGTCAGCTGCCACTTTAATCTCAACTTCATCCCCGTCTTCATGAATGGTTGTAATCTCTTTTTCATATCGTTTTGAATTGTTTTTAACAACCCTGAGTGCAGCGTTAACGATTTTCCCCTTAGAGCGATAATTATAGTTAAGGAGTACTTGCTTTGCCTTGGGATAATCCTTTGAAAAATTCAACATGATCTCTGGTTTTGCTCCACGAAAACGATAGATACTTTGATCGTCATCTCCCACAATAAATAAATTATCCTGAGGTTTTGCAAGCAAACGTATGATATCATATTGGATTTTATTAATATCCTGAAACTCATCAATCAATATATATTCATACTTATGTTGCCACAGTGCTAAAATGTCTGGTCTTGCTACCAAAAGCTCATAGCACAGCAATAACATATCATCGAAATCAATTAAGTTTGCCTTTCTCAATTTTCTTTCGTATCCCGCATATAATTTTGCAAAATTATCTTCCGAACAGTTCATAGAATAATAATTGTTGATATCCATCTTTTCCGATTTCACAAGACTAATTTCAGAACTAATTCCTTCAATAAATTCCTTCTCATCTTCAATTTCAATCTCAAGCTCATCGATTAATTCTTTATAATATCGATACTTTTGCTCATCGCTAATAATATTAGATGCATTGTAATTATAGGCATAACGCAGAATTTTAAAAAACACAGCATGAAATGTACCAAAGTTTACGCCCAGATTTTTACCTTCCATAAGCTTTATAAAACGTTCCTTCATTTCCTCCGCTGCTGCTTTTGTAAATGTTATTACAAGGATTCTTGCTGGATTGATACCATATTCTTCAATAAGATGTTGTGTCCTCTTCGTGATCACCAACGTCTTACCTGAACCTGGCCCCGCAAGTACAAGCATCGGCCCTTGCTTATGCGTTATCGCTTCTTTTTGTGCTTCACTTAATGTCATCATGCTTCTCTCTCTTTTCTATTTAACATCAAACTATAAACGGTGATACCACGTTTACATTTCACTTATCATAAATCCATATTACTTATATTCTAACATAAATATGAAGGTAGGAACAGCACTGTCATAGATAAAATACCCCTAAGCCTTTGGGCATATTAACGAAGAAAAACGAATCGAAATAGCTACCTATTCGACTTAGATATACTTGATTTTGGTGTATAGATGTTTGAATGAATATTTATTATCATGATTCATTTAGATACTTCATTTGTAGTTCGACCCCTTGAGTTTATAAAGTAGAACAGCTCCACATCCAGTACCAGGGCGTGATAAATAGCAAGCATACCCTAAAACTTGACACAGAGCCAAAAAATTGTTACAGAGCACACATTGTTTCATGTACTCTGTAACAATTAAGTTCTTTATTATTCACTTACTGCGTTGCTCAATTTTTCAATCGCGATACGAATACGGCGAAGACTCTCTTCTTTTCCAAGGATATTCATTATTTCATAAGCACCACCTGGAGTGGATTGTTTTCCTGAAACTGCAGTTCTTACTGGCCATAGACCTAAACCATTTTTTATTTCTTTCTCTGCGATATATCCCATTAAAACACCTTCGATGGATGCAATGGAATAATCATCAAGTGCTTCAAATCTTGGTAAAACATCTTG
>CAJJLI010000037.1 GCA_905192625.1 uncultured Clostridium sp.
GCCACCATCAGCAAAGCCAACGCCGCAAAAGCTGAGTATGACAAGCAGGCCAAGTAAATCACGTGTTTTAGTAGATAGAGCAGTAGATGCTATTATGCAAAAAAGAGTGGATTGCATTGTTTGCTCAGATGACTTGATTTGTAGTAGAGTGCTTTCTAGACTAGATCAGATGAACTATAAAGTGCCAAAGGATATTCGAATTGCATCTTTTTATAACAGCCCTTTATTAGAAAATCATATTCCTTCGGTTACAAGTCTAAGAATTGATGTAAAGGAACTTGGAATTACTGCAGGGAAACGATTGATCGAGTTAATCGAGAGTGGTGAGACATTAAGTAAGACATTAGTGAATTATGAAATACTACTTAAGAAATCAACCAGTTGAATGAATGTTAAAATCATGAATGAGGAGGAAGATTTTTATGAGAAGAAAATTTATTGCTAAGGTAATGCTACTCACACTTGCCATGACAACACTTATGGGGTGTGGGAAAAAGGTTACAAATGATGGATCAGAGCAAACAAATGGGGTAGGAACTATTACAAAGGAGAATATTACCCTAAAAGTATGGGAATCAGAGGGTGGGCCAGATGAATTTATTAAACAGGCGGGAGAAGCATTCACTGCAAAATATCCGAATATAAAAATTGAGTTTGTGAATGTTGAGTTGGGAGATACCACAACACAAATTGCACTGGATGGACCAGCTGGCGTTGGACCAGATATATTTGTTGCACCTCATGATAAATTAGGTGAACTAGTAAACGGTGGTCATGTACTTCCTTCTGTAAATGCACAGGAGCTTACGAATCGTGTGCTAGGATCTTGCTCTACAGCGCTTACATACAATGACACTATGTATGGTTATCCAGTATCAGCAGAAACCTATGCCTTATTTTATAATAAGAATTTGATTTCAGAAGATCAAGTACCAACAACTTGGGAAGAGGTTAAATCATTTAGTAAGGATTTTAATTCTAAGAATTCTGGGAAACAAGGGTTTATAATGGATGTTGGTAACGCATATTACTCCATTATATTTACGACTAGTGAAGAAAATCGTTTGTTTGGACCATCCGGAACAGATACAAGTAATACGAATATTAATTCAGAGGCTTCTGTAAAAGGAATGGAATTTTTTCAGGGATTAAGAGATATTCTTAATGTACCTGCGGCTGATTTAGAAACCTCCATTTGTGATGGTATATTTTCGAGTGGAAACGCTGCACTATACATAACGGGCTTATGGAATGTAAGTAACTTTGAAAGTGCTGGCTTAGACTTTGGTGTTTCGAAGTTACCTAGCTTACCAGGAAATGATACTCCAGTTGCATCATTTTCAGGAACTAGAGCGATGTTTGTATCTGCATATTCAGATTATCCAAACGAAGCTGCATTGTTTGGAGAGTTTTTAACTTCCGATGAAATGCAACAACTTCGTTTTGAACTTACAGGGTCTCTTCCATCTGTAAACATTACGATTGATAGTCCATATATCGAAGGATTTTTAAAACAACTTGATTATGCATTCCCAATGCCTTCAATTCCACAGATGGCAGCTTTTTGGGAGGCTATGAACTCAGCTAGCGCAAATATTTGGAATGGTGCAGAGATACAAAAAGAATTAGATGCTTGTAATCAGGTGATTTTAGCACAATAAGAAACATTAGGGGTATCAAACAATTGGTGCCCCTTTTTAACATTATTCAACTATAAAAAGGAAGAGAAGAAGGATAGGTGATTGGTATGATAAACTCACTGAAAACAGATGGTTCCTCAAAGAAGAAGGTATTAATTACTTCATTTTTATTTATGGGTTGTAGTCATATACTGTATTTAAAACAATATGTGAAAGGTCTGTTATTTGCATTCGTAGAAATTGTATTTCTATGTTTCTTGCCTACGATAATTTCGAAAATTACGAATATGGTTAGCTTAGGATATCCTCAACCAAATTTACCAATCAAACAAAGGGATAACTCAATCTTTATGTTAATTGATGGTGTTATTGTTTTAGCAATTATATTCATATTCGTTATCATATATATACTCTCTGTAAAGGACAGCTTATCTGAATACATAGAATATTGTAGGAATAAACAGTTTAGAAAGAACAAAGAGGGGCTTAAAAGTGTAACAGGCAAAGCTTTTCCTATTTTAGGTTTAGCACCTAGCGTAGTTTTGGTTATATTCTTTGTTGTCGTTCCCCTTATTTTCTCAGCGTGTGTAGCATTTACGAATTATTCCTCACCAAATAATATACCACCAAACAATACAGTTGACTGGGTAGGGTTTAATAATTTTAGATCGATGTTTGGGGGAAATGCAACTTGGACGATAGCTCTTGGAAGGGTTGCATTATGGACAATAGCTTGGGGGTTTTTGGCAACAGCAACATGCTACTTTGGCGGTATGTTAATGGCTGTAATACTACATGAAAGTAAACTTAAAATTAAGCCATTTTTCCGAGCTATATTCGTTTTACCTTATGCGGTACCATCTGTTGTTAGTATGCTTGTGTGGAAGAATTTGTTAAATGGCTCCTTTGGTACGGTGAATCGTACTTTGCAACACTTTGGGATTATAAGTGTACCGATACCTTGGTTAAGCGATGCATGGATGGCAAAATTTACAAGTGTCATGGTGAACCTATGGGCTGGATTTCCTTACTTTATGTTACTTGTTATGGGGACAATGACTGCTATATCCACCGATGTTTTTGAAGCGGCTCGTATTGATGGTGCTAGCAAGTTACAAATGTTTCGTAGAATTACGTTGCCATTAGTTATGTATCAAACAATGCCACTCATAATTATGTCATTTACTCATAACATTAATAACTTTGGAGCTATCTTCTTCTTAACCGGTGGAGGACCAAAAGTTGCAGATTCTACTATAACCAGTGCTGGTGGCACAGATATCTTAGTAACATGGATTTATAACTTAACTGTTAATTTATTAAAATATAATTATGCATCCGTATTGGCTATTATGATATTTGTTGTTCTTGCTCCGATTGCAGTGTTTAATTTCAGAAGAACGAAATCATATAAGGAAGGTGAGGTATAATGAGTCATAAAACAGTGAAAAAAATAAATACAGCAGTTGTTTTTTTTATCCTTACAATTATTTCATTGGTAGTACTTTATCCACTTGTATACGTTGTAAGTGCAGCGGTTTCCCCAGGGATGTCCATTGCATCCATCAATATAGTACCTTTTGCAGATGGAGTTACCTTTGAGCACTTTCGATATTTGTTCCAAGATACCTTGTATGGCATATGGTTTCGCAACACTTTTATAATTGCAATAAGTACATCTTTATTAACTGTTTTCACAGCATCATTGGGCGCTTATGTTTTTTCTAGATTTCGATTTCCTTTAAAGAAAAGTATGATGTTAGCAATGCTTGTTCTTCAAATATTTCCATCGTTTGTAGGGATGGTCGCAATCTATGTAATATTACTGCGCATTGGAGGCCATGATACATTATGGGGGCTTGTGCTAGTCTATCTCGCAGGTAATGTTCCTTATAATACTTGGATGGTAAAAAGTTATATGGATACGATTCCACGTAGCCTTGATGAAGCTGCTAGAATTGATGGAGCGAGCCATTTTAGGATTTTTCGTGAGATTGTTTTGCCGATTGCAACTCCGATTATAACGTTTTTAGGAATTACAAGTTTTACAGCACCTTGGATGGATTTTATTTTCCCTAAAATGGTATTGCGTTCAGCAGATAAACAAACGTTAGCACTTGGTTTATTTAGTTTTGTAACTGATAAAAAGAATGAGTTCACAGTATTTGCCGCAGGAGCAGTTGTAATTGCAGTACCATTTATAATATTCTTTGTAATTACTCAGAAAATGATGGTTACGAGTCTTGGAGGCAGTGCAGTAAAAGAGTAAGGCATCAAGTTACTTTTATGTATGGAGGTTAGTGTGAAAAATAGAAATCAATTTTCACACGCAAGTTTGTGCTTGCGCACCACAAACTTGTTATGCGCAAAAGACGTGCGCAAGAATGGGGAAAAAATGAAGACAATAAAGTATGGTGTTACACCAAAGTACCTGACAATAAATGATAAACCTTGGTTCCCAATTATGGGGGAAATTCATTATTCTAGATTTGACCATAGGTATTGGAAAGAGTCGTTATACAAGATGAAAAGTGGTGGAGTAGATGTGGTATCTTCCTACGTATTGTGGATACATCATGAGGAAATCGAAGGAGAGTATGACTTTACTGGAAATAAAAATCTTCGAGAATTTGTTGAGGCTGTGAAGCAATGTGGCTTATCTATGATGCTACGCATTGGGCCTTGGTGCCATGCAGAATGTAGAAATGGTGGATTTCCAGATTGGATTCTTAAGAAAGAATTTGAAGTTCGAAGCAATGATAAGGAGTACTTTAATGCAGTAGAAGTTTTTTATAAGAAGATATTTGAACAAGTGGAAGGATATCTGTTAAAGGATGATGGTCCAATTATAGGTGTTCAAATAGAAAATGAATATGGTCATTGCGGAGGACTCGTAGGTGAAGAAGGGGAAGAACATATGAGAACCCTTGCTAAGATTGCAAAGGATGTTGGTTTTGATGTGCCATATTATACAGCAACAGGATGGGGAGGAGCTGTAACAGGT
Organism: uncultured Clostridium sp.; assembly: GCA_905192625.1. GTDB lineage: Bacteria > Bacillota > Clostridia > Lachnospirales > Lachnospiraceae > Lachnoclostridium. Next base: position 4,645 of record CAJJLI010000037.1, read on the forward strand.
GGTCTTCTACCAGTAATGGGAGGATATTGCGAGGCTCCATGGGATCAACGATTGACAAAAATAGAGCCAAGTGGGAACTATATATTTACTCATGAAAGAAACGATCACAATATTGGTTCGGATTATGGATTTGGAACTGGGATCACCTTTGATATAGATAAGTTTCCATTTTTAACAGCAGAACTTGGCGGGGGATTGCAGGTTACAAAACATCGCAGACCAATAGCGTATAGTAAGGATATTGGAGCGATGTCTATGGTCAAACTAGGCAGTGGTGTGAACCTCCTTGGGTATTATATGTACCATGGTGGAACAAACCCTATTGGTAAGCTTACGACATTGCAAGAAACAAGAGAAAGTGGATATCCAAATGATTTGCCTATCTTGAATTATGATTTTAATGCACCATTACGTGAGTATGGTCAAATATCGGAAACATATAAGGAAATTAAACTTTTGACTATGTTTATCAAGGATTTCGGAAAAGAGTTGTGTGATATGCCAGCCGTGATACCCAATGACAATCCATTGAATCAGACAGATTTTATACACTTAAGAACTTCATACCGCCACAATGGAAAGAAAGGATACATATTTGTTAATAACTATCAGAAAAATTATGAAATGGCGGAACATAAAAATACGGTATTGCATGTTCCGTTGGAGGATGAGGTTATTACATATCCAGAAACCACTGTAAAAGATAAAGATTTTTTCTTTTATCCATTTAACATGGATTTGGGCGAGGCTACACTCAAAACTGCACTTGCTACACCATTATGTAAATTAAACAATGACTATTTAAGTTATGTGTTTTACGCCGATGGTGATCCATCGTATCATATAGACGGGAAACTTGATAATACCCAGATTATAACCATTACAAGAGAAGAGGCAAAAAATGCATACAAAGTATGGTTAGAGCAAGAATATTTAATAATCAGTGATTCTGCCATTGTAGCAATGGAGGATGGGATTCATATGATTGGTAATGAGTCTCCTAAGATGTTGGTTTACCCAGAGTTAAGTGTTATACCAGAAGGTTATATTGTTACTGGTAAGAAGAATCAATTTACAATCTATGAGAAGAAGATTCACGAAGATGAAAGCGTAATAATAACGAGACTTCTGGAGGAAACAACTGATAAAACAGTGTATCATATAGAAGTAAAGATTCCTGATGATCAAAGCGAACGGTTTATGTATATTGATTACATCGGTGATACTGCTCAGTTATACCATGAAAATGATTTAGTGGCAGACCATTTCTATACAGGACAGACTTGGGAATTGTCCTTAAAACACCTAGATTTTTGTAAGGAATATCGATTAGAGATAGTTCCACTAAAAAAGGAAACTAAGGTATTCTTAGAACAGTGGCCGGAATTATCAGAAGATGGAGAAGCTAGAGTTATTGATGCAAGAATTAAGAAGGAATATCACGAAGTGTTAAAGTTTCAGTCATAAGATTCTATAAAAAATGATAGAGGGGTTACCAAGCATGTGGTTTCATATGTTTGGTAGCCCTATTAAATTACTACGGAAAATTTCAGAGTAAGTAGCCATAACGAAGGGGAGTATGACTGATTGGGGAATTTTGTTTTCTTATAATGATTTTTTCTTAGATTAATGTTATGATGTAATTATAGGAGTGCAGTGTTATGTGAAGGTAAAACTATAAAAGATTGGAGATCAATATGAATAATAATAAGAGCGCAATGCTAAATGATAGAATTCCATTGGAGGCTATTCCAAACGCAAGAGATTTGGGTGGATATAAAACAGTAGATGGAAGATGTATTAAGGATAAAAAGCTAATACGGAGTGGGACACTGGGAGCATTGACGAAGAAAGACATTGATTTATTAGTAAACCAATATGATTTGAAAGTGATCATTGACTTAAGAACAAAAGCAGAACGAAGTGAAAATCCGGATCCTATCATTGATGGTGTAAATAGTTATCATATTCCTATTTTAAAGGAAGAGGCATTTGGTATTACAAGAGAGGGTGAAACAAACGCGGCGTCAAAAGAAACATTTGATTACAGTGAAATGCTCCTAAATCACATTGAGAAGATGGGAGAGGATGAAAATAATTTAGGGAACTTATACGCAGAGTTCGTAGAAAGTGAGTATTCCTTAAGTCAGTATAAGAAGTTTTTTGATTTTATTATTCAGCATGAAGAAGGTGCTGTGTTATGGCATTGTACTGCTGGTAAAGATCGTGTTGGAACAACCTGTGCATTATTGCTTCGAATATTAGGAGTTGACATGGAAACAATAATGGGAGATTTTTTATTAACGAATGAGTTTTTAAAAGAGCAAACGAATCATATTGTGAAACAAGTAAAAGAAAAAACATCAGAGGAGCGAATCATAAACCTTGTAGCAAAGTTAAATAGTGTTGAAGCGTGTTATCTTGAGGATTTTTTCAATACAATTGATAAAGATTATGGCTCTTTCGATGCCTTCGTTACTTTGAAGCTTGGTATAACAGATGAGAAAGTTGAAGTTCTAAAAGAGAAATATTTAGTATAATAAAATAAGAGTAATCACTAATTTAGCTTATATTTGGCAAAGTTTTCTCTAGTATTTTGTGGGTATATCTGCTATTATAAAGACGAAGCAGGAAAGCATAATTATATGATAAAAGGAGAGCCGAAATGGATTTTTTGAGATATTTGGAAGGAGTTCGTACGGATACCTTGACATATATTTTTCAGTGTTTCACTTGGTTTGGTGAGGAGCTATTTATCTTAGCGATATTATGCAGCCTTTATTGGTGCTTTAATAAAAGATTGGCATATCGTATTTGCTTTTCTTATTTCATATCAGGCTTAGCAATACAAGTGTTAAAGATTACTTTTAAAGTGCCAAGACCTTGGATTTTGGATAACAATTTTAAACCTGTTCCATCGGCAATCGATACAGCGACTGGGTATTCGTTTCCGAGTGGGCATACACAATCAGCAACTGCTTTATTTGGTACATTATTTATAAATACAAAAAATCGAGTAAAACAGTTCATTTATATGTTTGTTATTGTTGGCGTTGCTTTTTCAAGAATGTACTTAGGGGTACATACACCAAAAGACGTTATAGTATCGTTTTTGATATCTAGTATTTTAATTTGTATTATGCATTTTATACTGGATGACAAGGTATTACAGGCAAATCGCTTTGTCGTATCAATTGCTATGACCATCATATCTTGCGCAGTTCTTGTATTTGCCCTATTTCAGTTAAAGCAAGGTACTATAGAGGTTAAGTATGCCAAAGATTGTTGCAAAGCAGCAGCTGCAGGAATTGGATTTTCCATCGGGTGGTATATTGAGAATCGTTATATTTGTTTTGAGGAGAAGAATCCAAGCAAAAGCGTTCAGATAATGAAAATCATACTAGGTGTTTTAGGAGCAATCTTAATAAAAGTTGGTTTAAAATATATAATTGGTAGTAGTATCACCGCGGATATATTTCGATATATAGTTTTGGTTCTTTGGGTATGTGCGATTTATCCTGCTGTTATTAAAAAATATTTTACAGCTAGTTAATGATATAGATGCTTACGAATGATATCGTAAGCATGGTAAAATAAAGGAGTGATTTTATGAGTTTACAAGCCTACATGGAAGGTTATGACAGATCGTTTGATGAGGATGAATTTGATGAAAGACTTTGGGAGTATATGCAAAGTGATGAATTCGAGTTTGGTGAAGAGTTTGAATTTTATTTAAGAGATTATGGGATTAATGATGCTCATGCATTTCTAAAGATTATACGTTTAAAGAAACAGTTAAAGGAAAATAGAGGTTAGTTATAGATATTTATATTTTCTTTTTAAATGTTTTAAGGTATAATTACAAAAGGTATTAAGTTTTGAATTTTAAGCAATTAAAATAGTCAAAAATTTAACAAATAAAGGAGGAAGATGTATGTTAGTTTCAGCAAAAGAAATGCTTACAAAAGCAAAGGCTGGTAAGTATGCAGTAGGTCAATTTAACATCAATAACTTAGAGTGGACGAAAGCAGTATTACAAACAGCGCAAGAATTAAATTCACCTGTAATTTTAGGTGTATCCGAGGGTGCTGGAAAATATATGAGTGGATATAAGACAGTTGCATCTATGGTAAAAGCGATGATTGAGGATCTTAATATTACTGTACCAGTTGCACTTCATTTAGATCATGGTAGTTATGAAGGCTGTATGAAGTGTATTGAAGCAGGTTTTTCTTCCATTATGTTTGATGGTTCTCATTATCCAATCGAGGAAAATGTTGCAAAAACAACAGAACTTGTTAAAATTTGTGAGGAAAAAGGTTTATCACTTGAAGCTGAAGTAGGTTCCATCGGTGGAGAAGAAGATGGTGTTGTTGGAGCTGGTGAGTGTGCAGATCCTGCTGAATGTAAACTAATTGCAGATCTTGGCGTAACAATGCTTGCAGCTGGTATTGGTAACATTCATGGTAAATACCCAGAAAATTGGGCAGGCCTAAGCTTTGAAACTTTAGATGCCATACAACAATTAACAGGAGATATGCCATTAGTATTACACGGTGGTACAGGTATTCCTGAAGAGATGATTAAAAAAGCAATCTCATTGGGTGTTGCTAAAATCAATGTAAATACAGAGTGCCAATTATCATTTGCAGCAGCAACTCGTTCTTATGTTGAAGCAGGAAAGGATTTACAAGGAAAAGGGTTTGATCCTCGTAAGTTATTAGCTCCTGGAGTAGAAGCAATTAAGGCTACTGTAAAAGAAAAAATGGAATTATTCGGTTCTGTAGGTAAAGCTTAAGACTTTACAATAAGATTTAATATATTAAAGGGAGATTTTGATATTTTATCAAAATCTCCTTTTTGAATATAAAAAAATTTAAAAATAGTTTTCCTCTCTTTAACTTGATATAAAAAGATGAAAGATACAGTCTTATATACCTATTTCGTAATAGAAGAGATAAAAGTAGATTCACATCTTCTGTATTTTAAGAGATCCATAGATGAATACAAATATAGGATGAGATACTGGTTTGTTACGTTTAATGTAGATTTAATTTTCATTTACGCCGATTGTTAACCAAAGAATAAAATATAGTTGACAATCAATGCATTTATGTTATAATGTAAAAAAATGTGAAAGAGAAAGGGAAACCCATGAAAAGACAAAACGTATTAAAAATAACAATGGTAGCTTTAATGTCATCAATTATTTGCATCCTTGCACCGCTTTCGATACCAATTCCTTTTAGTATT
>CAJJLI010000038.1 GCA_905192625.1 uncultured Clostridium sp.
AAAATGAATTAAAAGATTTAGCAGTTGTTTTTAATGATATGTTAGATCGGCTGGAAACATCCTATGATAGCCAGAAACAATTTGTTTCAGATGCTTCCCATGAACTTAGAACTCCAATCGCAGTTGTTCAAGGCTATGCAAATATGTTAAAGCGTTGGGGTTCAAAGGACGAAGAAATTTTGGAAGAGTCAATTGAGGCAATACAAAATGAAGCAAAGGCAATGCAGGATTTGGTTGAAAAATTATTGTTTTTATCAAGACATGATAAAAAAACTTTAAAACTTGAAAAGAAACATTTTAATATGCGACCAGTTGTTGAAGAGATGGTTAAAGAAACAAAGTTAGTAGCAGGGGACCGTATTGTCGAATGTCCATGTTTGGAGGATGTTGATGTATACGGGGATAAGCAATCTTTAAAACAGGCAATGCGTGTGTTTATTGATAACGCAATTAAATATACCAAAGAAGGTGACAAGATTATTATTTCTTGTCAAAATGTAAGAGGCAGTTGTGTTATTAGTATTGAAGATACTGGTATTGGTATGACTAAAAAGGATGTTGATAATATATTTCAACGATTCTATCGATCGGATCAGGTAAGAAATCAGAAAATAGAAGGGCATGGGCTTGGACTTTCCATTGCTAAGTTAATTATTATGGCCCACACCGGTAGGATAAAGATACGATCACAATATACAAAAGGTACTAGTTTTACGGTTACATTACCTAGAGTTAGATATTAAAAAGTTGGCATTGGGTAATACATTTCATTGCATTCGATATATAAAATTATCGGTTTCAATATTAAATGTACTACCTGAGCCAACTTTTTAGTTATAACTATTAAAATATCTGTTAGTAGAATTGTGTTACTAAAGATCTAGTTACTAAAATCTTTGCTGCTAAAAGCGCTGTTACTAAAAATCTAGTTACTAAAATTTTTGCACTAAAATCTTTGCTGCTAAAATCTCTGTTACTAAAAATCTAGTTATTAAAATCGTTGCTGTTAAAATCTCTGTTACTAAAAATCTAGTTATTAAAATCTTTGCTGCTAAAATCTCTGTTACTAAAAATCTAGTTATTAAAATCTTTGCTGCTAAAATCTCTGTTACTAAAAATCTAGTTATTAAAATCTTTGTTGCTAAAATCTCTGTTACTAAAAATCTAGTTACTAAAATCTTTACTACTAAAGTGTCTGTTACTAGAAATCGTATTACTATTTCTCCAAAGCGTTTAAAGAGTGTTATAATACTACCTTTAAAAAGATTTATGCAATATTTTTAAATTGTGCCATGTATAAATCATAGTAAGCACCTTTTTTCTCGAGTAATTCTTTTGCACTACCTTCTTCTAAAATACCACCTTGATCGATATAAAAAATTCGGTCGGCTTTTTGTATTGTAGATAATCTATGAGCGATTACAAAGGAGGTACGGCCCTTTAATAAGGCATCGATTCCCTCTTGCACTAATAATTCTGTATGAGTATCAATGCTTGATGTTGCCTCATCTAAAATTAAGATTCTTGGCTTTGATACCATAGTTCTTGCAAAAGCAAGGAGTTGTTTTTGGCCGATCGATAAGCCGGCTCCTCGTTCTTTAAGTTCTGTATCATATCCTTTTTCCATTTTCATTATGAATTCATGTGCGTTTACGGCTTTTGCAGCTTCTATAATCTCTTCATCAGTTGCATCAAGGTTTCCGTATTGGATATTTTCCTTTATTGTGCCGGAAAATAAAAAGTTATCTTGAGTCATGATACCCATTTGCTGCCTTAGGCTTTCAATAGAGACTTTTTTAACGTCATATCCATCGATTTGAATAGAACCTTTTTGAATATCATAAAAACGGCTAATTAAATTTACAATTGTTGTTTTACCTGCACCAGTTGGTCCCACCAAAGCGATTGTTTCACCAGGTTTCACATGGAAAGTAACATTTTCCAATACTTTCGTATCTTCATCGTAAGAAAAGGATACTTGATTGAATTTTACTTCCCCTTGAATAGGAGGTAATGGGGTAACATCATTTGCATCATTGATCTCTGGCTTTGTATCAAGGATCTCAAAGATTCGCTCTGCTCCTGCAATATTTGTAATTAACTGATTGTAGAAATTACTTAAGTTTAATAATGGATTCCAAAACATTGAGATATAAGTAGCAAATGCAAGTAAGGTACCAACTGGTACAGAGTCACTACCGATAAGCTTTACTCCGACATAATACAGTGATAAGGTACCAAGACCCCAGCATAAATCCACAATTGGACCGAAGGCATCGGCAAATGTTATTGCATGCATAAAGGAGTCTCTGTGTTCTTTGAGTAACTCTTCAAATGTTTCTTCCGTTTCTTTCTCTGCTCGAAAGCTTTGTATTATTCGCATTCCAGATACATCTTCGTGAATAAAAGCATTCAAGTTAGAACTTTTTTTTCTATGAATTTGCCATCTTTTGTGTGCTCTTGTTTGTACAAACCAAACTCCAATTGCCATCAATGGTAAACTAACCATTGCTGCAAAGGCCAATTGATAGTTTTTAATAAACATAATAATAACTACGGCAACAATAGTTATAAATGATGGTATTAATGTGGTAACGCTGTTTGATAGTACATCTTTTAAGCTATTGACATCACCGATTATACGAGCTAAGATTTTACCAGTTGGTCTGGAATCAAAAAAATTAAAACTTAGACTTTGTATATGAGTGTATAGCTCCTGACGTATGGTCAATAAAACGTCATTTGACATTTTGGCCATAATGGACATTCTGAGTTTTACCAATAATACAAGTACAATATTTAGTATCATTCCTACGATGCCTAGTGTAAATAATCCCTTGTAGTCTTTATTTTTTATATGAACATCAATTGCGCGTTCTACAATTAGGGGATTCACTAGCGTAATTGCGACTGTGATTAACATAACCACGATGACAAAAGAAATCTTCTTTTTATACTCAAATAAGTATCGAAATAGTCGCATTAAGGTTAATTTTTTACTAGTTTTGACTTGATGTTCATCTTCTTTTACCGAATTGAAAGACATAATTTTATTTCCTTTTCTTTATTATAGTGATGAGAATATAAAATCAATTTCATTATTATCATTTAGGTATTCACCATATTGTGCTATATACGTTTGATAGTACAATCCTTTCTTATTTAAGAGTTCGTAATGAGTACCACGTTCTGCTATTCTACCATTCTCTAAAAAGATAATTTCATTTGCATTTCGAACTGCAGAAATACGATGAGCAATTATAATTTTCGTTGTCTTTGTAAATGTATTTAAAGTTTCTTGTATTAAATGTTCTGTTTCCATATCTAGTGCAGATGTGGAATCATCCAATACTAAAATTGGAGCCTTTTTTGCAAAGGCACGGGCAATGCTAATTCGTTGTTTTTGCCCACCGGAAAGACCGACGCCACGTTCTCCAATCATCGTTTCATATTGATCTTCCATTTTTTCAATAAAATCTTTAGCTTGTGCATCGGATAAAGCTTTTAAAATGGTATCTTGTTTCATGCTCTCACGTTTTCCGAATTTCACGTTTTCATTAATTGTATCTGAAAATAAAAAAACGTCTTGCATAACAAGTGAGATGTTTTTTCGTAGATTGTCGAAAGATATATTTCTAATATCGACACCATCTAGTGTGATACTACCGCTTGTGACGTCATAAAAACGTTGAAGTAAATTAATGATGGAACTTTTACCTGTACCAGTTGCCCCCATAATACCAATGGTATGGCCCTCTTTTAACTGAAAGGAAATATCTTTTAATATTTCTTTATTGTCAAGTGTAAGAGAAACATGATTGAAACTAATATTACCTTTGACACGCTCAAGTGTTACAGGATTTTCTTTTTCAATGATGCTTGGTTTTTCTTCATATATTTTCTTAATTTTCTTACGTGAAGCAAGGGCTGATGCAAAATCATTTGTAAGCCATCCTAGCATTTCCATTGGCCAAACAATATTCATACTGTATTCTGTAAAAGCACCCAAAGTACCAAGTGTAATCTCACCTTCAATTACTAAAAAACCTCCATAAATAATGGTGATTATAGGCAGCAGTTTTGTAATCATTTGAAAGAGTGGTTGATATTTAATCAAGGCTTTCGATTGGCGCATGTTCAGCTCATAATAACGATTGTTATGGGATAAGAACTTTTGAATCTCAAACTTTTCTCTAGCAAATGCTTTTACAGTACGTACACCTGCTAAGTTCTCTTGTGCCACAGTATTTAAAATCGCATTCTCTTCACTAATGTCCTCATATACTTTATCAAGCTTTTTTTCCATTACTACAGCTAGTAAAGCCACCAGTGGCATAGCAATAACCGGAACCAAAAACAATTTTACACTTAGATGAAACATACAATAGAGTACAATACTTGTGTGGATTACAACTTCGATTATTAGCATACCGACAAAGCCAAGAGAATTCCATATTTTATCAACATCATCTTTTACACGAGACATTAATTCACCAGTATTGGTTTTATCAAAAAAACTAACAGATAAACTTTGGATGTGATTAAAAAGGTGTTTTCTTAATTTGCTTGCTATTTTGGAACTTACACGGTCAAAGGTAAATTCTTTTAGGTATCCAAAAATGCATCGGCCTAGACCAATGATAAAGATTGTAAATAACAATTTGCTTAGTATAGCTAAATTACCGTTTCCTATAACATCATCAATGATTCTTTTTGTAATTTGTGGAGTCAACATATCTAAACTGACTTGTAATATCATACAGACGATAGCAAATAAGTATAGATACCAATACTTGACGATGTATTTTGATATTTTAAACATATAAAAATAATCCTCCTATAGAAAAAAAATTAAAGGGATGGGTTAATAGTTGCATAGATTGGTTTTATATTAAGGGAATGAAATAGGAATACGAGACATACTCAAGTTATGGTGGTTTCTAGATAGTGCTGTTCTATTAGAAAATTTGTGTTGCACACGACATGAATACGAACTTATGTAAAATCACAGGCCGTTACATAAGCGTATTTTGAATTTGAACAAAAAAATGCCGTGGCAAGACACCACGGCATGATAATTTACGACAGTAGAAAGAGCAAAGCGTGCTTTCTATTGTTAAACATATGTATCAACATATGAAATTAACGATGCATACTTGAGGTAATCTCGCAATTATTTAAAAAATAACGATGTTTTCTTCCACGAAATATAAATAAATTATTCATTGCTTTTACCTCTCTTTCTTTGAATTTCTGTTAGAATTATATTCCATTAAGAAAAAATTGTCAATAGTTTTTTTATAATTATTTTATATTATTAATAAAAATTATCAAAAATCATCAATAATTAGATATGCATGATTTACGAAATATTAGAAGAAATTAACTTTATTAAGTAAATATTAAACTTTACTTAATATTATAGTTATTAATGGTTTGTTCACATTTTTATGATATAATCATTTCGAATGAGGTGTCAAATCATTCATTTTAAAGACACCAAATGGAGAAAGAATAATCGCATAGCAAAGCACATTCATAGATAATTTTACCGCTTGGAAAAGTAAAAATGATTGTGTCATTATAGACGAAGATGGGGTACGTCTATATGTAATGGAACAGGATAATAAGGAAAAGGTGTGGTTACAATGGATTTACCTATTTTTTATGATGAAGTAGAAGAGTGGAATCGTACTCTTTTAGTGTATGAAGCTGCTCTAAAAGAAGTTAGTACAAAAATTGAGATTTTAAATAGTGAGTTTAAACTGGCGCATAGATATAACCCAATAGAACATGTGACTTCAAGAATTAAAACTCCACAAAGTATAGCAAAAAAGATGCGTCACAATCAGAGAGAGCTTACTGTTGAAAATATTGTAAAGTATATTAATGATGTTGCAGGAATTCGTATTATATGTTCATTTACTTCCGATATTTATCGTATTGCAGATTTGATTTGTAAGCAAAATGATGTAAAAGTATTAAAAGTAAAAGATTATATTATGAAACCAAAGGAAAATGGATATACCAGTTATCATATGATAATTTCTGTACCAATTTTCTTATCCGATACGATGATTGAAACAAAAGTAGAAATTCAAATTCGTACAATAGCAATGGATTTCTGGGCGAGTTTGGAACATAAAATGTATTATAAATTTGAAGGAAATGCACCAGAACATATTCGTAGAGAATTAAGAGAATGCGCTGATATTGTTGGTTTTTTAGATAAGAAGATGTTAGCCTTGAATGAAGAGATAAAAAAGTTTAGTGATGATCGAATTAATACTTATAAAGAAAAGATGTCTGATATGTTCCAAAATAGCATTAGAGAATCCTATGGAACAGTTATTGATGAAGAAAGTGAAGTGATTACAATCGATGGCTGTAAGATGGAAGAGGATAGTGACATTTATAAAAACGATGTAGCGTTGTACGTCATGGATACACAAGCAGATGATATGTTGAGTGCAATGCAACAAAAAATAATGAAAGAATCCAAAGAAAAGATTGTTGAAGTATCTGAGAATGAAGTAGAAAAGAAAGAAGAGAAAAAGACGAAAGCTTCTTCAAAAGAGTCAAATAAGATTCCGTTTACAGCAAGCATTTTCGGGCGCAATAAACAAAAAAAACAAGAAGTAAAAGCGAAAGCAGTAACATAATAAAAAACCAAACTTATTTGTAATAAAAAATTACAAATAGGTTTGGTTTTTTATTTGTTCTTTTTAAAACTTAAATCCTTTTAACAAACTACCCAAGTCAGTAGTAGCAGACTCACCAGTAGAATATTCAATTGGAGCTTCGATGGCATCTTCAATAATTTCAGCTTCTTCCTCGACCGCTTTTATACTAAGGCTAATTTTACCTTCTTTAACATCAAGGATTTTAACGTTTACTTGATCTCCGACTTTTAAAACTTCGCCTGGTGATTTAATACGCTTTCCACAAATTTGTGAAATATGAACTAGGCCAGTTAAATCCTCACCAATGTTTACGAATGCACCGAATGGCATAATTTTTTCTACTGTACCAGTAGTAACTAGTCCAATTTGTAATTTCGATATGCGGCTATTTTTATCATGAATGGCACGATCTCTTAGAACGTCTTTCGCAGATAAAACTAACTTATTCGTTTCTTTATCGGCAGTAATAACGATAACATCTAAGCTTTTTCCTACATAGGAATTTAAGTCTTCTGAATATTCTAGGCTGAGTTTTGATGCAGGAATAAAGGCACGTATACCATTTAAGTAAGTTACTACTCCAGCATTCACTACTTGAGAGACTTTAACGGTTGCAATTGTTTTATTTACAAGCATATCGTGTAGTTTGTCCCATGCAAGAATATCATCTGCTTTTTTACGAGATAATAAAATATTACCTTCTTTGTCTTCTCGTAAAACAACTGCTTGAATTTCTTCGCCTAAGGTAACATCTGCCTTAATTGAAAATTGTGGATTATTACTTAATTCTTCGAGTTTAATAATACCTTCTGCATAATATCCTAAGTCAATGGTAAGCTCGGTATCGGATATTCCAATAACAGTACCTTTTATGATATCTCCTGATTCTAATCTTTTGAAGGAATTATCAATTTGCTCCTTGAATTCATCCATCGAAGGAATATACTCTTTTATTTCTTCAGTTGTAGTGTTTTCAGTATTAATAGATTGATCGTTCATATAGTTACTTAACCTCCATTCTTATAATTTCTTTTTTTAGTATAACATTTTTTACTAGCAAGAGAAAGGAAAACTTGAATAAACGAAAAGGCAAACGTATAATGGTATTGATGGACCATAAGAAACTTAGTTGTAAATAATTGATGGTGATGTATTTTAAAGACCAATATGTAACATATATTTATAAAATCAAATATGAATTACAATAATTCGTTTGATGCTTATATCGATTTAAATTAAAATATCTAAATAATGAAGGAGGAACATAGTGGGAGCATTTTTAAACGATATCACTGCATTTTATGGTACTGGTGATAGAAACGAACAAGGTCAGAATTTAGAGAGTTTTTTAGAAGATTATGATGCAAATAAGTATCCAAATCCAAGTGTAACAGCAGATGTGATGGTTTTTCGTTATAATAGCACATTAACAAGTATTAATTCTGGACTTAAATTACTTCTAATTCAAAGAAAAAATCATCCAAGCATTGGATTTTGGGCTCTTCCAGGTGGTTTTGTTGACATCAGAGAGGATATTGATGCAGCAGCAAAAAGGGAATTGCTTGAAGAAACAGGGATAGATGGTTTACCAATTCAGCAAATGCATTGCTTTGGAGAAGTTAATCGGGATCCAAGAACGCGTATTATTACGGTTTCTTACCTAGCATTAGTTGAAGAGGAACTGATTCTTAAAGCAGGGGATGATGCCGCAGATGCACTTTGGTTTGAGGTAGATTTTAAAAAAGAAAACGATGAGGTCGTGGATAACAATCGTAGAAAACAATACTATGAACTAACATTAACCAATCAGGATAGAATGATTGAACTTAATGCTAGGATTGAATATTCACAAAATGTAAAAGGAATAATAAAGGAACCTAAATTCACAGTATTAAAAACAAATCATATAGCGTTTGATCATCCTTCGTTTATCTTACAAGGATTATTGTTTTTAGAAGCCAACCACTTTTAACTACTTCTTCGTTATCTTACAACTATTATTGTGTGGAGACTTCCTTATAGTGTATGTCTCTGGTATAAAAAGGCGCGACCTTGTTTTCCAATATGCTCAATTATGTTTAAATGCTTTAATATATTTAAGGCAGTACCAGCATCTTTAGTAGATAGTTTTGTTATCTTTTTATAATCTGCTACGGTAAATGTATCGGGTAAATCCTTAGGAATAAAATTCTTATAATCTTGAAATTTTTCAATATAAATCTCATCATAAATAGCAACAGGGATACCATCATTTCGGGTGGATCCCTTTTTTTTATCTTGGCTCCAACCATTTAAAAGACGATACTCTTCTACATCAAGTAAAACAATACGTAAGTGGAGATTTGGATGATCTAAATAGGACTTGATTTTATAAAGTTCTTTAAAAACTTGATATTTGGTACCGGTTTTTGGTGATTTTCGTTTTGCACTGATTTCACCAGTGGACTCATTAATCCAACGGAGCCATTTAATGTGAGCGATTGGATAAACAATGGTTACTTCATAATATGGTAAAAATGCTTCTAATTTACGGCGTAATGTATTAAAATTTCTTGTTTGTATTTCAATAATATGTGAACCTATTAAAATGTCTGCAACATAAGAATTTACTTTTTGTTCTTGTTCCAATGGGTTGCTAGAATAATAGTGTTTAAGAACAGCGTGAATTGTTTTTTCAGAAAGAGTACCTATTCCATTTTGTGCTTTTGTTTCATGTAAAACCTTATCTAAGGAATCTAAAAATAACTGTTCATTCATGAGAGTATAGTTCCTTTCATTAAATATGTCTGTTGTAAGAATACAATATCATATGCATGAATGCAACATCAGAGAGAAATAATAGAAATGATAGGTCAAAATAGATTGATTCATTGACTTAGTTATCTAAGCTGACTATACTTATTATAGAAGTAAAATTATTTTATAAAAAATAGTATTTAAGGAGGATTTTATGAATAGTAGACAAACAGCGAAAGAACTGATTGGATATATAAAGAATGCAAGTTCACCTTTTCATGTTGTTTTAGAAAGTGTGAATATGTTAAAAGAGGCAGGTTTTTCTGAATTGGATATGAGAAAACCTTGGGAAATAAAAAAAGGTGGTAAATAT
>CAJJLI010000039.1 GCA_905192625.1 uncultured Clostridium sp.
ACAGAGAAAAGTTGAAATGAAACCTTTGCAGCAGATTGTTTTTCATCCCGAGAATTCTTCTTCCCAATGAGCACTAAAAACTATAATTGCATTTGGTTTTTTAATTTTACTCGATATATTTTCCGTGAATTCTATCATTTTTTTATGAGTACTGTCTTCTAGTATCGGTAATGGTCCACCGCCATGGGAAAGAAATATAATAGTGCTATTGTAATTTGAAATATTATTGTTCAAAAATAAACCTCCTTTTCTCTGGGGGATGAAATGTTATATGGTTGAATAGCTTTTCGTATTCATAAGCTTACTAGTAAAAGTTCACTTCACTCACATAATTATTTGAAAAAATCTGTTTATTATATAGCGGTGAACTTATCATATAGTATATCAAAATAGAGAAAGAATGGATACATATTATCGTATTTCGCTTTATAATCACAATTTAGACTATAATACATAGCAATGCCAACTAATACAAGGGTTATTTAGCCCATATATTCAATTGCTGCACCAACAAAGCCTTTAAACAATGGATGTGGGCGGTTCGGTCTAGATTTAAATTCAGGGTGGGCTTGGGTTGCTACAAACCAAGGATGGTTCGTTAACTCAATCATTTCAACAATTCTTCCATCTGGAGAAAGTCCGGATAAAATAACACCACAACGTTTAAAATCTTCACGGTAATCGTTATTCACTTCATAGCGATGACGATGTCTTTCTTCAATTTGTTCTAAGCCATAAAGCTCATAAGCCTTCGTGTTTTTGTCTAAAATGCAAGGATAAGAGCCAAGTCTTAACGTGCCACCGATATCTTCCACGCCATTTTGTTCTGGCATTAAATGAATGATTGGGTGTGTGGTATCCGGATTTAATTCTGCGCTGTGAGCATCGGTAAAACCGAGCATATGTCTTGCAACTTCCACAAGTGCTAGTTGCATACCAAGGCAAATGCCTAGAAACGGAATGTTATGTTCTCGCGCGTATTGAATAGACAATATTTTGCCTTCTACCCCACGGTCCCCAAATCCACCAGGAACTAATACACCGCTTACATCGCACAACAAGGAATCTACTGTATCCGTAGTTACGGTTTCCGAAGGAATCCACTTGATTTTTATCGAGGCATTGTGAGCTACCGCCCCATGTCGCAATGCTTCTGCTACGCTTAGATAAGCATCGTGGAGTTGTGTGTATTTACCAACCAAAGCAATGGTAACTTCTTTTTCAGGGTTTTTAAGTGCCTTTACCATGCTCTCCCAATCCTTAAGATCAGGGCTTGGACATGGTAAGTTTAAGCATTTGCAAGCAACATCTGCAAAATGTTCTTCTTCCATCATAAGAGGAACTTCATATAAGGAATCAGCATCTAAGTTTTGTAATACGTGGCTACTTTCAACGTTACAAAATAACGCGATTTTTTCACGAATTTCTGGCTCAAGAGGATGTTCGGTACGACACATAATAATGTCTGGACGAATACCCATACCTTGCAAATCCTTAACACTTGCTTGTGTTGGCTTTGTTTTCATTTCACCGGAGGCCTTTAAATATGGAATTAACGTTACATGAACGAGAATCGCATTTTCATGTCCAATGTCGTGCTGAAACTGACGAATTGCTTCTAAGAAAGGTTGACTTTCAATATCTCCAACGGTACCACCAACTTCAATAATTGCAATTTGCGTATCGCTGCAGGAATCGTTTTTATAAAAACGATTTTTAATCTCATTTGTGATATGTGGGATTACCTGAACGGTACCTCCACCAAAATCACCACGACGTTCTTTTTGTAGAACGGACCAATAAATTTTACCCGTAGTTACATTGGAGTTTTTCGTTAATTTCTCATCAATAAAACGTTCATAGTGTCCTAAGTCAAGATCCGTTTCTGCACCGTCATCTGTTACAAACACCTCACCATGTTGGATTGGATTCATAGTACCAGGATCGATATTAATATAAGGATCAAACTTTTGCATCGTAACATGATAACCTCTTGCCTTTAAAAGTCGACCAAGGGAAGCGGCGGTAATTCCTTTTCCAAGGCCAGAAACAACGCCTCCTGTAACAAAAACATACTTAACACACATTAAAATAACCTCCTACTTTCTTATAAAAATAAAAAAAGCATTTAAAATTGGAATCTGGCTAATGGGGTCAGTTGTATTAAGCCTTTTTCGAATTTTAAACGCTAACTTCTTTGTTAGTTATATTTTACTGTATTTTTAAAAAAAAAAATTATTATACTACGACTTTGAAAAGAAATCCAGTATATTTTAAAAAAGTTATAAGTGTGTATACTGTAATATAAGTTAAAATTAAATCCAAATATTTCAGTCTTTATGAAGATGCGTTATGAGAAACTTCAATTATTTAGGAATGAGCTAAAACTATAGTCCAATGGGATAAAATTAGTAGAATCGGTATATAGGAATAAGTTTAACCATAGATAAATAAGAACAATTTAAAACCACAGGTATTTAGGAATAAGTTTAACCGTAGATAAATAGGAATATTCTAAAACTACAGATATTTAAGAATAAGTTTAACCATAGATAAATAGGAACAATTTAAAACCACAGATATATAGGAAAAAGTTAAAACTATAAGATATAGGAACAAGTGAAAACGACAAGTAAATTCGGTTGATTTAAAACTATTGGTATATAACAATAAGTAAAAATTAAAACGATGGTAATCCTATATAAGTAAGTATGATTAATGTAAGATTGTAGAAAGAAATACTCAAATTTAGCATAGAATTACAACAATAGTTATACGAATCGAATGATTCTTAAAATGTTTCATGGTAGTAAAAATTCAGGGATGTTGTTCTAAAAAAATATCGTATGAATTTTGTACAGCAAAAACATTATAAAAAACTATGAATTGTTTATAATATAGACACAAAAATTTCAGAACTTAATGGCTTGATTTATGAACTGAGTATCTTTATAATGATAATATCTACCAGACAATATTGATTTTGAATGAATTAGTATTAAAAAATGGAAAAGGGAGGATCCCATGGATAATAGAGATAATGGAAAGAATAACAAAAAGAGCAATCCATTTAAAAAGGGGTGGATCTTTTGTTTGTTAGCTGCATTCATGCTAGTGCTAATGTTATCTTACATGACACAGCAACTAAAAGAAAGTAGTTTAACAAAGATATCATATACAGAATTATTAACCTTAATCAATGATGATAAGGTCAAATCCGTAGAATTTCAGCTAGAGAAAGATCGAATCGTAGTAAAGCCTATGGATGCAGAAGATAATGGATTATATGAAAAATTGTACTATACAGGCTACCTCAATGATGAGGAGTTAATCCAGACATTAAAGGATAAAAATATTAAATTCGAACGTGAAATCGTTGATAAAAGCACTACAATCGTTGATATATTGTTAGCTTATGTATTACCGTTTGTATTGATTTATGGTGTTATGTGGTTCATCTTCCGTGCCATCACAAAAAACAGTGGTGGAATGATGGGAGGCGTTGGCAAGAGCAATGCTAAGGTATATGTAGAAAAGCAAACAGGCGTTACATTTAAAGATGTAGCTGGTCAAGAAGAGGCAAAAGAATCGTTAACAGAACTTGTTGATTTCTTACACAATCCAGGTAAATACACTCGCATAGGTGCTAAATTACCAAAGGGTGCGTTACTTGTAGGACCTCCAGGAACTGGTAAAACATTACTTGCAAAAGCAGTTGCCGGGGAAGCGAAAGTACCATTCTTCTCTTTATCTGGTTCTGACTTCGTTGAAATGTTTGTCGGTGTTGGTGCTTCCAGAGTAAGAGATCTGTTTAAACAAGCACAAAGTCAAGCACCATGTATCGTATTTATTGACGAAATTGATGCAATTGGTAAGAGCAGAGATAATCACTATGGCGGTGGAAATGATGAGCGTGAGCAGACATTAAATCAGCTTTTATCTGAAATGGATGGCTTTGATACTTCAAAAGGTATTGTTATTTTAGCGGCTACTAACCGTCCAGAAGTACTTGATAAAGCCTTGTTACGTCCAGGTCGTTTTGATCGACGAGTTATTGTAGATAAACCGGACTTAAAAGGTAGAGTTGACATTTTAAAAGTACATGCAAAAAATGTATTAATGCATGATTCTGTTGATTTAGAAGCGATTGGTTTAGCGACCAGTGGAGCAGTAGGTTCTGATTTAGCGAATATTATAAATGAAGCAGCTATATTAGCAGTAAAAGAAGGAAGAACAGTTGTTACACAAAATGACTTGTTTGAATCAGTGGAAGTAGTTATTGCTGGTAAGGAAAAGAAAGACCGTATTCTTGGACCAGAAGAAAAGAAAATTGTTGCATATCACGAAGTTGGTCACGCTTTAGTTACTGCGTTAATGAAGCATGCAGAACCAGTACAAAAAATCACAATTGTTCCAAGAACAATGGGATCTTTAGGATATGTAATGCAGGTACCAGAAGAAGAAAAATACCTTATGAGTAAAGATGAGTTAATGACACGAATCGTTACATTATATGGTGGTAGAGCTGCAGAAGAATTGATATTTGATTCGATAACAACAGGAGCCTCCAACGATATCGAAAAGGCAACTCAACTTGCAAGAGCTATGGTTACTCAATACGGTATGTCCGATCGCTTTGGCTTAATTGGCTTAGAATCCGTTGAAAATCGTTATCTTGATGGTAGAGCAGTTCTTAACTGTGGCGATGCAACAGCTGCTGAAGTTGATAAAGAAGTTATGGATATATTAAAGAATTGCTATGAGCAGGCCAAAGGACTTCTTTCTGGTAATCGAGATGTATTAGATAAAATTGCAGCTTTTCTTGTTGAAAAAGAAACAATCACAGGAAAAGAATTTATGGCAATCTATAATGAAGTTATGGAAGAGAGAACGAAATCATCTGAGGATAGTATTCAAAAATTAAACGAAGATGATACCAACTCTGTAGAGGCAACATTTTCAGTAAATGGAAATGATGTGTCAAAACATGACGATCATTTAAATGAGAATAAGGAACTTTCCTTGGATGAAAAACCGGTAGAAAACAAAGAATTATCCGAAAAGAAAAAAGATGTAATTGATAAGATAAACTTAGACTTATAAAATTAAGGGGTACTGTGTTAAAAGTGAATAATAAAACACAGGACCCCTTTTGCACGCGAAAAGGCATATTTGTTTGATTATAAAAGTATAGCTAGAAGGCTTAACAAACTTAAGCAGAAAGCTTAATTAGATGCTTGTTAAATAAGCGATATGGAGGATACTATGTTTCATATTGAAGAAGAATTGAAAAAATTGCCTGGGAAACCAGGTGTATATATAATGCATGATAGCAAAGATAATATAATCTATGTGGGGAAAGCGATTTCACTTAAGAATCGCGTAAGGCAGTATTTTCAAAGTAGTCGTAACCTAACACCAAAAATACGTCAAATGGTAAGTCAAATCAAGTATTTCGAGTATATTGTAGTGGACTCAGAGATGGAAGCATTGGTGCTTGAGTGTAATTTGATTAAAGAGCATCATCCAAAGTATAATACAATGCTAAAAGATGATAAAGGCTACCCATATATTAAGGTAACAGTAAACGAAGATTTTCCACGGGTACTATTTGCACGAATGCAAAAGAAGGATAAGGCAAAGTATTTTGGTCCTTATACAAGTGCGGGTGCGGTAAAAGATACACTAGAATTATTAAGGCGTCTGTATCGTATCAGGACTTGCAATCGTAATCTTCCAAAAGACATTGGAAAAGAACGTCCATGCTTATATTATCAGATTAAGCAATGCGATGCGCCTTGCCAAGGTTATATTAGCAGCGAAGAGTATATGAAATCAATTCAAGAAGTAATTGAGTTTTTAAATGGTAACTATGGAATTGTTACTAAAAACTTAGAAGCGAAGATGAAAGAAGCCTCTGCAAACCTAGAGTTTGAAATTGCCGCAGAATACCGAGATTTATTGCAAAGTGTTGAAAAATTATCACAAAAACAAAAAGCAACGGATACGAGTGGCGTAGACCGTGATATTATTGCATTCGCAAGTGCAGGAGATGAGGCGGTTGTACAAGTTTTCTTTATCCGCAATGGCAAAATGCTTGGCCGAGATCACTTTTATTTAACCGGAGTTGCCAATGAAACAAGAAGCGATATTATGACCAATTTTGTGAAACAATTCTATGCCGGAACACCGTATATACCAAAGGAGTTAATATTAGGTGAACCTTTAGAAGATGAGTCCTTAATTGCTGAGTGGCTTTCGGTAAAACGCGGAGGAAAAGTAACTATCCATGTACCGAAAAAAGGTGAAAAAGAACGACTTGTTGAATTGGCAGAAAAAAATGCATCTCTAGTTTTACAACAAGACTCAGAAAAAATTATACGAGAAGAAGCAAAAACAATTGGAGCTATGAAACAACTAGAGGAGTGGATAGATTTATCGCCAATTCATAGAATCGAGGCGTTTGATATTTCCAATATCAATGGATTTGAATCTGTTGGTTCTATGGTTGTATACGAACAAGGAAAACCAAAGAGAAACGATTATCGTAAATTTAAAATTAAATGGGTAAAAGGCGCGGATGACTACGCATCGATGCATGAAGTTTTAACACGACGTTTTACTCATGGGCAAAAGGAAGCAATGGAACTAAGCAAGCGTAACATTGGACTTGAACATGGAAGTTTTACACGCTATCCGGACTTGATTTTAATGGATGGTGGTAGAGGACAAGTTAACATAGCACTGGAGGTATTGGAAGAACTAGGGCTTAATATTCCTGTTTGTGGTATGGTAAAAGATGATAACCATAGAACCAGAGGACTTTATTATAATAATGTTGAGATACCGATTGATACTCATAGTGAAGGGTTTAAATTAATTACTAGAATCCAAGATGAAACTCACCGTTTTGCAATTGAATATCATCGTTCCTTACGCGGAAAGGCTCAAGTGCACTCAATATTAGATGATATCAAGGGCATTGGAGCCACAAGAAGAAGGGCATTGATGAAACATTATCAATCCTTAGAAGCCATTAAGGCTGCCACAGTGGAAGAGCTAGCAAGCGTTCCGTCTATGAATCAATTGGCTGCAACGCAGGTATATAATTTCTTCCGCATTGATAGTAGAAATCATAAAAAAGAAGAATCGTAAAAAGTCGTAAAAAGAAAGCAAGTTAGTCACAAAGGCAAAACAGAAGAAGAAATATTCGAAGAAAAACTAAGAATATTCAAAGATAAATAAAAAAATAAGTAAAGATAAATAAGCAAAGTTTCAAAGAAAAATAAGAACAGGGTAAATCAGAATTAAGATTTGTTAAAAACTTGCACCTAAAAGTCGAATATGTTATCATGAAGCTTAGAATAAAGGCGCACATTTGGAATGGTTTTTACTTGTGATAAAAACGCTTCGTATTAGTAATGTGCGGTCAAACAAAGGATAAAAGGATATCTTTTAATCAGAATTCTATGGCTTAAGAAGGAGAGCGCTATGTATACAGTTGAGTTAGAAAAATTAGTGGAAAAAATGAAGCTAGAGAATTGTACTCCAGATCTCGATATAAGCAATATAAAGATTACACAACCAGAAGTGAATCGACCAGCATTACAATTAACTGGTTTTTTTGATTATTTTGATTCAGATCGTGTTCAAATCATTGGAAATGTAGAGCATGCATATATGCAGAAAATGGAACTTGACCATGGTACGGGAATTATGAAAAAACTTATGAGTTTTAAGATGCCATGTATCGTGTTCTGTCGTGGAATCGAGGTATCCGAAGAATTTAAGGTTTTAGCATATGAAGCTGAGGTACCAATTTTTAGAACTGAAAAATCAACGTCTTCTTTTATGGGAGAAGTAATTCGTTGGTTAAAGGTTGAGTTAGCACCAAGAATTTCTATTCACGGAGTACTCGTAGATGTTTACGGTGAAGGTATTCTTATTATGGGCGAAAGTGGAATTGGTAAAAGTGAAGCTGCCCTCGAATTAATAAAAAGAGGACATCGACTTGTAACGGATGATGTCGTTGAAATAAAAAAAGTAAGTGATGAGACACTAATTGGTACTGCACCTGATATTACTAGACATTTTATTGAATTAAGAGGTATTGGTATTATCGATGTTAAAACTTTATTTGGTGTAGAAAGTGTTAAGAATACACAGTCAATTGATTTAGTCATAAAATTAGAAGAGTGGGATAAAGATAAAGAGTATGACCGCTTAGGTTTGGATGAACAATATACCGAATTTTTGGGGAATAAAGTAGTTTGTCACAGTATACCAATCCGTCCAGGCCGTAATCTTGCAGTTATTTGTGAATCTGCAGCGGTTAACTACCGTCAAAAGAAAATGGGATATAATGCTGCACAAGAGTTATATAATCGTGTTACAAACAATATGATGAAAAAGAAATAATACAACATTATAAAAGCGGGGGGCTAACTAAGATGGAGAAGTATTGCTTTGGGATTGATATTGGCGGAACAACAATAAAATGTGGTTTGTTTACGAACGAAGGAATTTTACTTGAAAAATGGGAGATAGTCACAAGAAGAGAAAACAAAGGGGAATTGGTTCCTTATGACATTGGGGAAACAATTCAAGCAAAAATAAAGGAAAGAAACATTGCACGGGAAGCCATTGTTGGAGTGGGAGTTGGAGTACCAGGGCCTATAACAGAAGATGGAACGGTTTTAAAATGTGCAAACCTTGGATGGGAAATTTTTAATGTAAATGAGAAGCTTGCAGAGGTAACAGGCCTTAAGGTTGCAGCTGCAAACGATGCCAATGTTGCAGCCCTTGGTGAAATGTGGATGGGTGGCGGCAAAGGATATCAAGATGTAGTTATGGTTACTTTAGGAACTGGTGTTGGCGGTGGAGTAATTATTGGTGGGAAAGTGATCGCAGGTAGCAATGGAGCAGGCGGAGAAATTGGCCATTTAACCATTGATCCAAACGAAGAAGATATTTGCGGTTGCGGCGGGCATGGACATTTGGAACAGTATGCATCCGCAACTGGTGTTGTTCGTCTGGCAAAAAAGAAGTTAAAGACGAACAACATACCTACTACACTTTCTGAGTTAACAGAAATTACTGCAAAAGATATCTTTGACCATGCAAAAGCATCGGATGAAGTAGCAATGTCACTTGTGGATGAACTAGGTAAATATCTTGGCCTTGCATTGTCACATGTTGCTGCGACGGTGGATCCACAGGTATTTGTAATTGGCGGAGGCGTATCAAAGGCGGGAGATATATTATTGAATGCGATTAAGAAGCACTATAGCAATAATATTTTATTTGCATTATCAAATAAAGAATTTCACCTTGCTGAGCTTGGAAATGACGCAGGAATTTATGGATGTGCTAAATTAATTTTAAGCAAAAGCTGATATGAATTTAGATGCGGGGTTATAGTTTTTAACTGGAAAAATATTTTGGGTTTATTTTTTATGAATGAAACGATAAGTATCTTCATAAATATAAGCTATATATAGAAATAGGTTTGAGGGATTTCAATATGGAAGATAAGTATCAAAATCAATTTTATATGGAATTGAAAAAAATAGAGGGACTAAATATTACACTTAATGAGCCATTACGAAATCATACAACTTTTCGAATTGGTGGGCCTGCAGATTATTTTGTGTGTGCTTTTGATGCATTAATGATTGAGAAGGTAATTTTATTAGCGAAACAATTTAAGGTTCCTTACTTTGTGTTAGGCAATGGAAGCGATTTATTGT
>CAJJLI010000040.1 GCA_905192625.1 uncultured Clostridium sp.
AAAGTAGCTGACAATGGTGAGTTTATACTTGTTTATCTTGGCGATGGAGTTACAAATCATCTTCTAGAGTTAACTTGGTTAAAAGAATGGGATCGTCCATACAATTTAGGTGACAATGAAATTCACTTAGCGTTCGAGGTAGATGATTTTGATGCGGCATATCAAAAGCATAAAGAAATGGGTTGCATCTGCTATGAAAACAAGGCAATGGGTATTTATTTTATCAGTGATCCAGATGGTTACTGGCTTGAAATTGTACCAAAAAAGTAAGTGGATGGTTTAAATAATTATATTGAGATATTATTTAGAATTTAGGTAGAAAAGAATTTTATAATTCGGCTTAGAAAGCCCTTGACAACTGCAAAAACTTTGCATATGATAATAACATAATATGATAAGTGTGATGATGGAGAGGATTACATGAGTAACCTTAGCAGAGAGAACAACTCATTGGCTGAGAGGTTGTTTTAAGTAGTGCTTATGGAAGGTAGCTCCGGAACAGTATCTTTGAAACACAATTTTAATTGAAATTATTTGATTTAATTTTGTGCGTGTAGGAGATAACGGGAAGTCCCGTTACAGACGAGTGTTTTAATCATTGTGTAAACAATGATATGAGATGCGTATTGAGACAATCAACCTTGCTAAGGTTTGGTGTAGGATTGATTGTAAATTAAGGTGGTACCACGGTTCTTCGTCCTTTTTGACGAAGAACCTTTTTTTGTGTATAAGGATAGTAGGAGAAAAAGTATGGTCAAATATAATAGAGTATATTGGCAAGTTTTTTATAATGAGTATTTATACAAATGAAATCCTCTAAAACCGAATTCCCTACAAATGAAAACCACCAAACCGAATTCTCCATATTCGATATCCGCCATAAACACACTTACGCTCAAAGAGAAGTAATAAACATTACTTTAAGGAAAATTACCATCAACAAGGAAAGGTACAGGTGATTCGATGCAAAAAGAATTAGCAAAAACCTATGATCCGAAGGACATAGAAGAGAGATTATATAGCAAATGGCTTGATAAGAAGTACTTTCATGCAGAAGTAGATAAAAGTAAGAAACCATTTACAATTGTGATGCCACCACCAAACATTACAGGTCAACTTCACATGGGGCATGCCCTTGATAATACCATGCAAGATATCTTAATTCGTTACAAGAGAATGCAAGGATACAATGCACTTTGGCAGCCAGGTACAGACCATGCAGCAATTGCTACCGAAGTTAAAATCATCGAACAGATGAAAAAAGAAGGAATTGAAAAAGAGGATCTAGGTCGTGAAGGCTTTTTAGAACGTGCTTGGAAATGGAAAGAAGAGTACGGCGGAAGAATTATCGATCAATTAAAGAAGTTAGGTTCTTCTTGTGATTGGGATAGAGAACGTTTTACAATGGACGAAGGATGTTCAAAAGCAGTAGAAGAAGTATTCATTAAATATTATGAAAAAGGCTTAATCTACAAGGGCTCAAGAATTATTAACTGGTGTCCAGTTTGCGGAACTTCCATCTCCGATGCAGAAGTTGAATATCAAGATCAGGCAGGACATTTCTGGCACATTAAGTACCCAGTAGTTGGAACGGATGAATTCTTAATCTTTGCTACAACAAGACCAGAAACAATGCTTGGTGATACTGCGGTTGCAGTTCATCCAGAAGATGAAAGATATGCACATTTAATTGGAAAAACAGTGAAAGTTCCTTTTGTTGATCGTGAAATTCCTATCATCGGGGACACTTACGTTGACCGTGAATTTGGTACTGGTGTTGTTAAAATTACACCAGCACATGATCCTAACGATTTTGAAGTTGGAAAACGTAATAACTTACCAGAAATAAATATTATGAATGACGATGCTACTATCAATTCCTTAGGAGGAAAATTCGAAGGACTTGATCGTTATGAGGCAAGAAAGCAGATTGTAAAAGAGCTTGATGAAATGGGACTTTTAGTTAAGGTAGAAGATCACTCCCATAACGTTGGTACACACGATCGTTGTAAAACAACCATCGAACCATTAATTAAGCAACAATGGTTCGTTAAAATGGATGAATTAATTAAACCAGCAATCGATGCAGTTAAGAATGGTGAGATTACTTTAATTCCTGAACGTATGGAAAAAATCTATTTTAACTGGACTGATAATATAAAAGATTGGTGTATTTCAAGACAGTTATGGTGGGGACACAGAATTCCTGCATACTACTGCGATAAATGTGGCGAATTTGTTGTATCCAGAGAAATGCCAAAGACATGTAAATGTGGCCATGATCATTTTACACAGGATCCAGATACTTTAGATACTTGGTTTAGTTCTGCACTTTGGCCATTTTCTACTATTGGCTGGCCAGAAGGTACGGAAGATTTAAAATACTTCTATCCAACGGATGTTTTAGTAACTGGTTATGATATCATCTTCTTCTGGGTTATCCGTATGATTTTCTCAGGTTTTGATATGATGAAGGAAAAACCATTTAAGACTGTATTGTTCCATGGTTTAGTACGTGATGGTCAAGGTAGAAAGATGAGTAAGTCTCTTGGTAATGGTATTGATCCACTTGAAATTATCGACCAGTACGGTGCGGATGCGCTTCGTTTTACATTGATTACAGGAAATGCACCTGGAAATGATATGCGTTTTTATTTAGAACGTGTAGAAGCAAGCAGAAACTTTGCAAATAAAGTTTGGAATGCATCTCGTTTTATCATGATGAACATGCAACAGATGGAAGAGGCAGGAAAAGATCCAAAGGTTGCTACAATTGATATGAGCACATTAACTGATGCAGATAAATGGATTTTATCAAAAGCAAATGAATTATCAAAAGAAGTAACCGAGAGTTTAGATAAATATGAGCTTGGTATTGCAGCACAAAAAATCTATGATTTCATTTATGATGAATTCTGTGATTGGTATATTGAAATGGTTAAACCTAGACTTTACGGTGAAGATGATTCTACAAAGACAACTGCGATTTGGACGCTTCGTAAAGTCCTTACAACAGCACTTAAATTATTACATCCATATATGCCATTTATCACAGAAGAAATTTTCTGTACTTTAAAGGATATGGAAGGAATTATTGGAACAGAAGAATCCGTAATGGTTTCTGAGTGGCCAGTATATGATGAAGCAATGAGCTTTAAAGAACAAGAAGAAGCCGTAGAATTAATCAAAGAAGCAGTAAAAGGAATCCGTAATGTTCGTACAGAAATGAATGTAAAACCTAGCAGAAAAGCTACGGTATACATTGTTTCTGAGAGTGAAAATGTACGTGAAATCTTTACAAATAGTAAGGTGTTCTTTGCCACTCTTGGCGGAGCAAGTGAAGTAATTATTCAAGCAGATAAAGAGGGAATTGACGAAGATGCTGTTTCTGCAGTAATTCCAAATGCTACAATTTATATGCCTTTTGCAGACCTTGTTGATATTGAAAAAGAAATTGAACGTTTAAACAAGGAAAAAGAACGTTTGGCTGGTGAGTTAAAACGTGTTGAAGGAATGCTTGCAAATGAAAAATTCGTTAGTAAGGCTCCAGAGGCTAAGATTGCGGAAGAAAGAGCGAAACTTGAAAAATACACGAATATGATGGAACAAGTAGAAGAAAGATTAGCACATTTTCAGAAATAGGATATTCGGAGCTCTGATTTACGAAGCGTTTAAATGATAAGAAATAAAAAAAATGCGAGTGTAATCAAATCCTATCGTAATACTTTGAGACGATTTAATTTGTTTAAAGAAAAAACATGACGAATTCTTGAATTTAGTGCTAGTTCTTGCGATGGAAATTTATTGCAATCAAACTACAGTATACTATAATATAAACATAGTGGGCTATGTTTGGTATACTGTAGTTTGTTTTTTAATTCGTCTATTAAAAGGCTAACGAAGCATGTGTTCATTTATTTTAAAAGCTTAACTATACATTATTCACACAAGAAAAACTCGAATTGTTTATAAACCTTAAAATATATTTAATTTTGTTGATAAAAGCTTGATTTTTTAAGGTTTAATCGTTATCATATAAAATGTAGTGTTTTAGAAAATTTCGGGATTTGAGGTAGAAACGAGGTGTCGATATGATTAATTTTGATGAAGAGGTTGCAAAGTTTCAGCCTAGCCTTGAAGTAGATCAAGCGGAAGAAGCAATTTTTAATAACGACTTGACAGATATTGCCGATATTATTGATGCAGTGTTAAAAGAGAAAAAAGATAAATAAGACTTTGAAAGACCATGGGGGGAAGACGATGAATTGTCCATATTGCGGCAATGGAGTCGCGGTAAGAAGAAACCGCTGTGATATGTGTGGTAAAGATTTGACGACATATAAAAGAGTATATCGGGTATCGAATATGTATTATAACCAAGGGCTTGAAAAGGCGAAAGTAAGAGACCTATCAGGTGCGGTTTTAATGCTAAAGAAAAGCCTTGAAATGAATAAGAGAAATACAAATGCTAGAAACTTATTAGGATTAGTTTATTATGAGATGGGCGAGATAGTGTCTGCACTCAGTGAATGGGTAATTAGTAAGCATTTTCAGAGCAATGAAAATGATGCGGATGCCTATATGGGAGCAATCCAAGCCAATCCAACAAAGCTCGATAACATGAATCAAGCAATTAAAAAATACAATTTCGCATTAGAATCTGCGAAGCAAGGAAATGAAGATTTAGCAATTATACAGCTAAAGAAAGTTGTAAGCCTGAATCCTCATTTTATAAGAGCTCTTCAATTGCTTGCTTTATTATACATGAAACATAACGAATTGGAACGTGCTAGACGTTCACTGTTGCGTGCAAATAAAATAGATATTTCAAATACAACAACGCTTCGTTATTTAAGTGAGCTCAACACTAGAATGTCCAGCAATTCTAGTGGACAAACACCATATTGGAGCAATGGTGATTTACCAGAAGCAAACAATAGAGGTATTGCTCCAATAAGTTCATACAAAGAGGAAAAGCCAAATATACTGGCATTTGTAAATTTAGTGCTAGGTGTGATTATTGGTATTTCGGTGGTGTTTTTCTTAATTGTTCCAACAGTTAAGACGAACATACGTAAGGAATACGCAAAAGAAGAGTTGGACTACAGTAGCCAGCTGAATGTGCAGCTTGCGACAATAAACTCAAAGGAAAAAGAAATCGAGACTTTGACAACAAAGCTTGAGGAAGCTGAACGTAAGCTAGCAGATGCCCTTGGAGAAGATAAGGATAATAAAATTTATGATAATTTATTCAGTGCATTATCCATGTATCTTGATGTAAAAGAAAAAAATAGGCCAACGGATGAAGAATTACTTGCTGTAGCAAAAGCGATTTATCCAATCAATGCTGAAAAATTGACGAACAAAGATGCAAAAGAATTTTATGAGATGATGAAGAATGAAATTTATCCATCCGTATATACGAAGGCATTTGAGATTGGTAAAGATCAATTTGATGCTGGTGATTTTGAAAAAGCATTGGAATCATTGCTTGAAGCATACGCTTATAATCCGACGTATGACAATACCTTGTACTATCTTGGACAAGCATATCAAGAAATTGATGATGTAGAAAATGCGAAAAAGTATTACAATGAATTACTTGAAAACTGTCCAGATTCTAAATTGAAGGATTCTACGAATACTAGATTGAATTCTTTACAATAGAGAGCCTGGTAAACAGACTTTAGATAAAATGATTTTGAAAAAGACATTTCTGAACAAGAATGTCTTTTTTTATAAATATAATATGTAAAATATAGTAAACAGGAAAGGAAAAAGTTTTGTTATGGGTAAGAGGGAGGATATTGTTTGGCTCACACCGAAGGAAGAAGCATTTGCGGAATTTGAGGTGAGGAACCGAACCTTAATAGTTCATTTAAAAGATGATTTGGATCATCATAATGCCATATGGATTCGAGAACAAACAGATAAATTGTTAGAACGCAAAAATGCACTAAATATTATTTTCGATTTTGAAAAGGTAAGTTTTATGGATAGTTCTGGAATTGGTGTTGTCATGGGAAGATATAAAAGGGTCTTATTTATAGGTGGTAAAGTAGCCGTGGTAGGTGTATCGGATTCCGTAAACCGTATTTTTACGCTTTCTGGACTGTATCGAATCATGAATCATTATAAAAGTGTTGATGAAGCACTTGAGGTGATCGATGCAAGGTAGATGTATTTTAAAGTATAACATGTATTGGAATTACGTTTAAAAATATAGCTGTTCGTCTACAGCATGGAGGATATTATGGAGAATTTGAAAGAGGCTTTAAATAGAATTATGGAGGAAAACCCATTGGAATACGACAATGAAATGTCAATTGAATTTGATTCAAAGTCACAAAATGAAAGTTTTGCACGTATGGTTGTAGCTGCATTTGCATCTCAATTAAATCCTACGATTGAAGAATTAGCAGATATTAAAACGGCGGTTTCAGAAGCAGTTACAAACTCAATTATACATGGCTATGGGAATAAAAAAGGAAAAGTGAAGCTTCATTGCTACATTAAAAATAGGGAAATCGGCATTATAGTAAAAGATGAAGGTGTAGGAATAGAAAATGTACTGCTAGCTATGGAACCACTGTATACCTCCAAACCTGAGTTAGAACGTTCTGGTATGGGATTTGCTTTCATGGATGCTTTTATGGATGAGTTAGAAGTAAAATCTAAAATCGGAGAAGGTACCGTTGTCGTTATGAAAAAGGTAATACAAACTACATAGCTAAAATTAATAAAATTAGCAATATGTAAAACATACATATCATTGTATGGTCCAAGACTTAAAAAGCCATCGGATTATGTGAATGAATGTATGACATGATTTATTAATTTTAGCAAATAATTACCGCGGTAGAAGGGAGATAATTCGTGGATACGCTGGAACTTATTCATTTGTCAAAACAAGGGGATAAAGCGGCGAGAGATTTAGTGATTACTGAAAATGTTGGTTTGGTTTGGAGTATTGTTCGTAGATTTTTAGGTAGAGGACACGAAGCAGAAGATTTATTTCAGATTGGAAGCATTGGTTTAATGAAAGCAATCGACAAATTCGACATGAGCTATGATGTGAAATTCTCAACGTATGCAGTACCAATGATTACAGGAGAAATTAAGCGATTTTTAAGAGATGACGGTATGATTAAAGTGAGCCGATCAATAAAAGAAACAGCAGGAAAAATCCGAATGGTTCGTAGTGAACTAGAAAAACAAAATGGGAGAGAACCAACGCTAGAAGAAATCTGCGTTAGTCTACAGCTTGGAAAGGAAGAAGTTGTATTAGCGTTAGAATCTGGTGCAGAGGTAGAATCCTTATATAAAACAATTTATCAAGGAGACGGAAATGCAATCTACTTGATGGATAAAATTGAGTTTATGGAAGATGAAAGTGACACAATGATTAATCATTTAGCATTGAAAGAAGTCATGGAATCATTAGAAGATAAAGAGCGAGATATCATAACTTTGCGTTATTTTAAGGATAAAACACAAACAGAAATTGCTTCAGTACTTGGAATATCACAAGTCCAAGTTTCAAGATTAGAAAAGAAGATTTTAAGGACAATGCGAGAACGAATGCTTGGTTGAATAAATTACCAGCATATACTTGTGTAAATTGGAAATCATAGTAACAGCATATGGAAGAAGGTGGCTGTTGCAAAATACTATTTAGATTATTTGTATCAAATAGCCTAAAGTATTTTGCAACAGCCTTTTTTTAAGGAGGAGCTATGGTTAAATCAAAACGAGTGTTTATAATGGCGCTTATTGTAATAGCAGTAGCAGTCATTATAGGTGTAATTGTTTATTTTTCTGGAGATTCAAAGCAGGTTCTTGAGGGAACCTTAGTTTATGAGGGGTTAAAATTATAGGAGAAAGGGGTTTTAAAAGCAGATACAACGCTTTCTACAAACATCTATGGAAATGGTAAATTTATATATCAAAGCTGAAATGTGTAGCATTGTTACAAATCGTAAAGTGTATTTAAGAGATGTAGTAAAACTTTACGGAAGTGATAAGAAGTTAGTAAAAGAGCTTAATGAAGAGGTGGTACTTGTTGTACCAAATGAAAAGAAATGCAAGTTTGCTGTTTCGGTTTTAAAAATTATAGAAATCATACAGAAACAACATCCTAATGTTTTGGTTTTAAATGTTGGAGATACTGATTTTGTGGTTGAGTACATCCCACCAGCAAAAAAGAAAAAAGTAATGGAAATTGCAAAAACTATATTTGTATGTCTTGCAGTTTTTTTTGGTTCTGCGTTTACAATTATGACTTTTAATGCAGATGTTAGTGTAGATAAGGTTTTTGACCAATTTTATAGATTGGTTATGGGCCATACCAAATCAGGAGGAAGTGTGTTAGAAATTTCATATTCCATTGGTCTACCGATTGGTATTATCGTGTTTTTCAATCATTTTACTAGAATTAAAATTGATTCAGATCCAACTCCATTGCAAGTTCAATTACGTTTATACGAACAAGATATGAATACGACTGTGATTGAGAATGCAAGTAGAGAAGGAAAAACCATTGATGCGGGATAAACACGATAATACTTGTAAGTATAGTAAGAAGGGAGCATTAGGGATTTTACTATGGACATCATACGTAATATAATTCTAGGGTTTATAGGAGTCACGTCAGGAGCTATGGTGGCAGCTGGACTATTTGCTTTTATTACTCTAATTGGAGTTGTTGGTAGAATGGCTGCTAGGAGTAAAACTAACAAATATATTCTACTTTATGAAGATATGGTTTTGTTTGGAGCGGTTTCTGGTAACATCTTATATATTTTCGAATTTGATCTTCCGATAGGTCCGTGGATTCTTATCGTTTTTGGTTTTTTTGCTGGTATATTTGTGGGATGCCTTTCTGTTGCTTTAGCAGAAGTAGTTAAGGTAATACCAGTATTCGCTAAGCGTATAAATCTTAGGTATGGCTTACCATTTGTTCTCTTAGCATTTGCAATTGGAAAATGTCTTGGAGCACTGTATCAATTTATGACGAGTTAAAATAGCTTGTTTTGGTAATT
Organism: uncultured Clostridium sp.; assembly: GCA_905192625.1. Classification (GTDB taxonomy): domain Bacteria; phylum Bacillota; class Clostridia; order Lachnospirales; family Lachnospiraceae; genus Lachnoclostridium. Next base: position 9,042 of record CAJJLI010000040.1, read on the forward strand.
AAAAAATTTGTATAAGGAGCTTTCGATATGGAAAATGAAGATAAAAAAGTAACGATATCTCAAGTAGAACAAGAAAAAAATAAAACAGAGAGAGATAAATTATACAATCAATATGTTAAGCAGGTAACACCAAAGCATAGCTGGTTGATGAATTTAATCAGAGCGTTTATTTCAGGAGGGATTATATGTGCAATCGGTCAAGGTTTCATGAATTTTTATTTAGCAAGGGGTGCTGAAAAAGATTTGGCAGCAGCATATACGACATTGACCCTTGTGTTAATTGCTGTTGTACTAACAGGTTTTAATGTGTATCAAAAGATAGCTAAATTTGCAGGAGCAGGGAGCGTTGTTCCGATTACAGGTTTTGCTAACTCGGTAGCTGCACCTGCAATAGAATTTAAAAAAGAAGGTCAAGTGTTTGGTATTGGATGTAAGATATTTACCATAGCAGGACCTGTAATACTTTACGGTATATTCTCTTCTTTTATTTTAGGTGTAATTTATTATATCTTTCAAAAATTTTAAATAGTAGCCAATATATTGATAAGCATAATAGAAAGGTGTGTTAAAATGAGTGATTCTAAAGCACAGGCAGGTAAAATGAGGGAACCGGCCGTAGCCATTACGAACAACGATGGCAATCTCAGCACGATCCTGCGT
>CAJJLI010000041.1 GCA_905192625.1 uncultured Clostridium sp.
GATTTTCGTTCATCTGAGCGAACCTTTCAACTTTTAACTCAGGTTGCAGGACGTGCAGGACGAGCTGATAAAAAATTATATACATAAAGGGGTTAGGACAAATTAATGTCTTAACCCCATTTTTTTGCTTTATTAAAGCCGAGCATATGATTGATTATACCAATTATAGCTTCTCTTTACCCCACGTAAAATATGATATGCTCGGCGATAAGACAGTGTTATAAACTTACAATAACAGTACCGATTAGCACAGCAGTATAATTAGCTTTTTCATTCCCAACACTACAATATCCTTCAAATCAATAGGTGGAATCTTATATCATCGAGGCATATTATCATATGAAGTCACATAATAGAAATTATCTATTTTTTTGACTTTAAATGTTCCTCCCATATTATTAGGCTTTCCAATAATACTTTGCGTTATCATGTAATAATTGCATTCATCATTCTTTTCAATTTCTTCACTATGAACTTCTTCTATTTTCATAAAGAATACCTTATATGTTGAATTTATATTATAAACATATTCTGCTATTGCTTTTTGTGGTGTTGAATTATCAAATAGATTGCTTATATAATTAGTGTACAATTTCAGCCCGACAAAAAATATAATTATAACAATCAAAATATTAAATACTTTACTTCTCAACAATTTCTTTATTTTTTCTTTCATTAGAATCTAATCCTTACGTATGTTCCAGAGGTATTTTCCCATCCATTTACTGAAGAACTTACTTTAGCACAATAGTTACTTGTATGTTGTGCTATTGTTACATCATAATATCCACTAGATGTTTTACTCCCAGATGCAACTACAAAAGCAACATGATTATATCGTCCATCCTTCTCCCAATCTGCTATTATAAAATCACCCGCCTGCAAATTACCTGAGAATGTATTAAAGTTTCCTGATGCATATTGACTATTACTTCTAGAATACCAGTATGTTTCAAAATTATGCGCAGCTGACCAAGAGGCTGTATATGGTTTCCATGTAGTATTTGTTGGTGCACCACCTGACCTTAGAATCTGCGATGCAAAATTAGTACAATCGGTACTATATGTTGTATAGCTTGGATTAGGATTAACAGCATATTTTTTTGCGTAACTTACTGCTGTGCTTTTATTAAAGTTAAATGAAGCAGCTCGTGTCATAGGCAACTGATTAATAGTATCAATTATAGGACTTGTGTACGGTAAGTAATTGATTAATTCAAAAATATCGACATTTTCCTGATTACATAAAATCCTAGCTTGACTATTTATTTCATGATTTTCACATACTGTGAAAAATTGATTTAAGATATTTATATCTTCTATATCTCCACTAGCAATATTATCAAAATACATTTCTTTAAATACATTAAAATATTCTTTCCAATTGTTTAAGCTTAATGTGTCTAAATTTCCAACTGATGAGATTTCATTTAATTCATCATCAAATTTGCTAATAATAATATCAAATGCAGTACTCATATTATCAAATTCCCAAAACAACGGATTGCTAGTTCCATTAACATTTAATACTCCTCCTGATTTTAAATCAACAATATTTTCTAATAAATTGTAAGGAGATTCACTATAAATATTACAATCTGCATCTAGGCTTATTTCTTTTTCCATTGCAGTTACAGTAGAAATATTAGTTGGAAATATTCCCACTAAAAATACAGCAATAATTAAAGATACAATAAATTTTCTACTCTTTTTCATAACGTATCTTCCTTTCATATTTGTTGAAAACGTTTCCTTAACTATATGATAGCACTTTATTTACATATGTCAATAGCTACATATATTTTATATGTATTGAATTATCGATTATATTGTGATTTAATTATATTAGAAATAGGAGATGGATTAATGAGCAGATCTTCAAACAATTTTTTTAGGATGGAAATGTTGCTGTTAAAAATCATAGAAATCGGAAATGGCGAATATTATGGTTATAAAATAGTCCAGCAGCTTCAGGAGTTATCTGATGATAAAATAAAGTTAGCTGAAGGAGTCATGTACCCCATCCTCTATCGGCTTTTAGACAAAGGTTATATTATCGATGAAAAAAGGCTTGTTGGTAAAAGAAAAACAAGAGTTTATTATAAGCTTGAACCAAAAGGAAAAGAATATCTTAACCAACTTTACATTGATTACATGGATATAAACACTAGTATTATTAAAATCATGGAGGCAGGAAATGAATAATGTTGTCAAACAATATCTAAAGGAATGTAGACGTACATTTCCATTTATAAGTAAAAATGAAAAATTATTTTTTAAGCGCTTAGAAGATAATTTGAATGATATTGACGAAAACGTTCCTTATAAAGAAATATGCTTAAAATATGGCGAACCAAAAAATGTTATGATTTCTTATATAGAAAATTGTGACAATGAATATATCTTAAAGCGAACTTCTATTAAGTCCATTGTGAAGAAAATATTCATTACCCTATTTTGTATTCTAATAGCACTATGTGCTACACTTCTTATTTATAATCAATTGATATACAATGCATATGATGATTCTAATACTATAAAAAAAGTAACTATTATTGAGGAGGAGTAAAGAAAATGAAAAAAATATTTGCAAGTTTTTTAACTGTTTTAACACTATTAGGCACTACACCTGTATTTGCATTAAATGAAGAAAGCAATACACAGATAGTCGAAAGATTTGAGGACGGTAGTTATATCGAAGTGACAATCGAAGAAATACCAACGCTTACAAGAAGTAACACTAAAAAGGGTAATAAAACAACATACTACAAAAACACATATGATGTAATCTTATGGTCTGTCAAAACCAGTGGAACATTTACTTATGATGGCTCAACCGCAAAATGTACTGCTTCATCAGTTGACACTCAATGTCCAGCTATAAATTGGAAATTGAGTAATATTAGATCATCAAAATCTGGTGCAAGCGCTTATGGATATGCAACCGCAAAAAGTTATAACGGTCTTGGAATGGTTTTACAAACTATAAACGAAACAGTAAAACTTACTTGCAGTCCAAGTGGAACATTATCTTAAAACAATTAAAAATAGGTATAACATCGAAAATTAATCTTTTTGAATGTTATACCTATTTTTTTGCACTATTCAGTTAATTCAGTTTCAATTATCCCGTGCCAGCAGGTGTGATTTTTCGGAGCGGTTCTTTCGGGTTTGACAACTCCAAGTATCTGATAATCATATTTGCTTGTATTGCATCAATAAAAACCTCATCAATTGAATAAACATGAATATCTTCAGCTGAGGTGTATTCTAAATATACTTCGTAGATTTTTTTACTGTAATCAATATAAAATGCCATCCTCGGAGGGGCAATAATGAATCCCAGTTCAAGACTTGTGTCATTTTTTAACTCTGAATCAATATGTGATTTTCCTCTAAACTCCCTATACCTGTTATCTTTTTTTCTTTTTCTATTGATTTCTTTGACCTTTTGAACTACTTCAAAGAGCCTTGCTCTACCGCCGATACCATACTGTTTAAGAGAAGGAGAAACAGCCAAACAGATCGTTTTTTCTGTTTTAGTTGAATCAGCAACCACCAGATTGGTATTCAGTGGATCTAATTCTCTTTCTACACATTCTACAGAAGCATAAAAAGACTTTAAATCTATAGCCATATATATCCTGTTTCCTGCACTCATCATTCTCACCTCAACTGCCTTTAATTTAATTATTAACACATCATTAGTAATTAAACTGATTCCAAAACGATTATAAAATTTAAAAGTGCGTAATTCAACGAACTACACACTTAAACATTAATTATTTACTTTTAACTGACAAATTAAGGTTTTCATATTTAATTAATACAACTGCTATACGGAGTATATCCTGCATCTATAGTCTTCTTTGTCTTCTTTCACTATTAAATATACAATATACCAAAAGAATCACATTATCATTTATAGGATATACATCTAACCCATTCCATGTACTATATGATTTATGCACTTTTCTATTTATCAATATTAATAAATCTCTCTACGGTCCCCTCAAATTCATTATCCATATAAACCACAATGTCACTATCAGTTCCTGATAAAGTATCTGAATAGTAATGGAAAGTCAATCTAGCTAATAAAATTTTTAAAAATAGATAATTTTAGTATTAGTATCTATATTATTGTCACTATAAAAATTAACTTCTTCTATGAGGACACATAAAACCGCTGCTCCATAATTTTTGAACACTTCTCTGTATTTGCTTTCTAGATTAATACTATCATCTACCTTCTCGATTTCAAGACTTATATCATTTATCAATTCTAGTGAATACCTCAAATCATTTAAATATTCTTTAATCCTATACTCTTTGTCCGCCCAAATAAAAAAAACATTTATACAAAAGTCTTTGCCAAGATGTCCCAAGCGTCTATATATCCGAGTTATCATTATTTTTTAGAAATAAACAATCATTACCTTCTAAAAATATTTAAATTAATTTTGGGTTACTAATAACTTTCCCAGTGGTAAGCACTTTTCGTATTTGCCATAATATCTTGTTAGATGATAAATATAAATTTTCTCAATTCTCTTGATTTCTTTTTTATTAATCCATTTTCAATAAAATGAAACAACTTAGTAAAATCTACTTATGTTCCTTTATTCATATCTGAACTATCATATATTTTCTTCATTTTTAAAATCCACTTTTAATAAATTAAATACTTCAGATAGATCACTTTCCATTGATATAGCATTTTCATACCTTTTAAAATTGCTAAAATATAATCAGCTTTTTTAATGATTATTCCAAAAGATTGTATTTTTTTCTTTTCCCGCACCCATACAGGGTTATAAGATACCTGTTGAATACAGACTGTTCTCATGAAAATTGTCCTCACTTTCCTCTCTAGTATTAAGCCTTTTTCTTTCAATTAAAATATCTTTCTTTTTATATAGCAAAAAAACTTATTTCATTAATTATAATGAAACAAGTTTTTTTAGTTATTTTTACTTTATTAATGATATAAATTATACTTTAATATTTCAGGGAGGAAATATTAATAGTTATTCATCTCTTAAAATTTTGCTACCTAATTTGGCATGAAAGCTAGCATCTTTAGTTGTTTGTATATCAATACCTTTTAATGCCGATACTTTTTCACATATCATAAATAACAATATTATATATTCAAAAGATACAAAGTCTTTCTTTTTCAAACTATTTACATAAAAATCTTTTTTATCAGTTAATTTTGTTCCAATAATAACAATATTATTTGTCCATTGCGATAATACTGTTTTTAATGTCTCCACCCTTGGTTCTACATTAGTATCTAATAAAAATAAATAGGAAGAATCATTGATAGCATTATAAATTCCATGTGTAAACTCTTCAAATTCATAACCAGATACTGGTACTCTTAAAGTTTCTACTAATTTTAAACTTCCTTCTAATGTAATGCCAAATACATCTTTGGTTCCAACTACACGAATATCTTTTGCCTTTACCAATGTCTTTCCATTTTTTTGAATCCACTGCTCTGCATCATCAACGATGCTTATGAGATTATTACTTACATTCTTATAGCTTTGTAAGAATTTTTTATATGCTGTTTGATCAATAATTCCATATGTTTTTGCCCAATACACTCCTAGTAACATTAAGTTAGCAATCGTACATAACATACCTTTTGTTTTGGGTTGTAAATCCCCTTCTTCTCCACATTTAACTGTCAGTATATAATCTGCAACTTCATTTAATACTACTGCATTATCATCTCTACCCGACATAGATGCTATATGGCATCCGTGTTTCTTTGCCCTTTTCATAGCACGATATGTACTTAAACTTGTTCCACTTTGCGATATTCCTATTACTAATGTAGTTTGAGAATTTTGAAAAATATAAGATTCTATTTCAAAGGGATATAAGACTTCTACTGGTATTTGCATATACTTTAACATACATTCTTTCGCTGCCACTCCAGCATGATAACTAGAACCAGAACCAGTAATTATAATTTTTTGATATCTATTTTTTACAACTTCTTTAAATAAGTTCTGGTGATTTTCTACTATTTCCATCATTCTTATGGGTGTTTCACGAATACATTGTTCCATTGTTAACATAGTTACTTTTCTCCTTACAACCTTCTTTTTAACCTAAAATTCCTAAATATGCACCACCAATACCAATAATTGTCATTAATACAATCATAGTAATAGGTTTTATCTTTTTAATAACAATTCCCCAATAAGTAGTTGCGAATACTAACAGTGAAGCTAAGCATGGCATAATTTGATTTAATAAATCAGATACTGTTTGGCTATTAGCACCATCGCTGAACGTATACACAATATTGAGATTTACTAAACTCGCACACATTCCTCCTACTACAAATAGTCCAAGTACAGTAGCTCCCTTTAATAAAACGCTCATCAATCCATTTGATTGCATTTCTGTTAAAAATTTAGTTCCTAAAGAATATCCTACATTCATTAATCCAATACGAATTGCAAAAGCTGGAATATTATAAATTAAGAAGAAGAGAATCGGTCCTAATATATTTCCTTGTAGGGCAAAGGTGGTCCCTACAGCCGTTGCAATAATCTTGAAAGTCCCCCAAAAGAAGGCATCACCAACTCCAGATATCGGTCCCATTAATGCTACTTTTGTTTCATTCACTACTTTGGTATCAAATTCTTTATTTTTAGCGATTTCTTCCTCCATCGCAGAAGCAATTCCTAAGTTAAACGTCATACATTGATTAGTTACATTATAATACTCAAGATGTCTTTTTAATGCTTTAGATGCTTCTTCTTTTTGTGGAAACAGCTTACGTAATACAGGAATCATTGCATATGCAAAGGCAATATTTCCTTGTCTTTCATATCCCCATGAAAAAGAGCAGCCACAAGATCTCAACATTGTTTTATTTAATTCCTTTTTCGTTAATTTAGAAGTCATCATTTATTCCTCCTTCTGTTATCGCAGCTGTTTCTGTTTTATTAATTTCCTGTTTAATAAGAATAATAGCTAATACTGTTCCAAAAATAGCTACCCCTAAAATTGGTAGTTGTGAATACGCAACAACTGCAAATCCACAAATGAAAATATAAATATTTGATTTAGATAACATAGTTCTAGCTAACATACTAAATCCAATTGCTGGCAATAAACCAATAGTTACATTTAATCCTGTTTGTACAAACTCAGGAATAGCATTCAATATATCACTCATAACATCACTGCCAGCTGCAAATGAGACAGTTACTAAAACTCCTAAAATTGCTGCCATCGTTAATCCGCAAGTCCAATGCAATATCTCTATGCCTCTGTAATCACCTTGCTCTGCAAGTTTATCGGCACGTCTTTGAAATAAAGAAACAATGTACCCATAATGAAAATTTTTAAAAATTAAAGCTAATGAAGCAACCGGTAATGCTAAAACCATCGCACTCTCTGCACTTGCTCCAGCATTAATAACAAATGCAGTTCCCAAAATAGTACCTATCATAGCATCAGGTGGAATAACTGCCCCAATAGAAGTAGCCCCTAAAAATGCTAATTCCAATGTTGCTCCTATCACAATTCCAGTTCGTAAATCTCCCATTAACAAACCAACTACAGTTCCGGCCATTATTGGTTGTGTAATAAAATTTCTACCTCCAGCATACTCAATAACTATAAGAGCCGCTGTTACTAGTCCAAGAATTATTGCTGTTCCAATCATTTTATTCTCCTCTCTCTCATTTTAAATATGGTATAGCCTTAACTTCTGGCACACGCTGTATAAATATTTCTACTCCCCTACCTAACATCTGTTGTAATTGTTTTTCTTCTTCAGGCAATACATAAAAGGTTTTAGCTAATTGTTTTCCTCCATCTTTTACCTTGGAATTCCCTAAATTAATCTTTCGGATATTTTTACATTCTTTTAATTATCTATATTTTTTTTTTTTATTTTTATCAATTATTAATAGTCGGTATTGATTCGTAACACCACTGTTAATAGCCTTTATAGAATTTTCTATATCTTTCATGACCAGCTTTGTTGAAGGTGGTTTTGCCATATAAATAGCTGTCTTCTTAAGTTCATCCTTCATAATTCCATCATTAGCAATCAATATACAGTTAGCGTTTAAATAGTTAGTCCAACTATAAGCAATCTGCCCATGCAACAAGCGATGGTCTACACGCAACATTAAAATCATATAATCTTCCTCCTCTCTTTAAAATTCATCATTTTGATATGATTTTTTTACAATATCATTGCAATAACATATCATTTGTTTATTTTTTTCTAATAACGCATGTATTTGTTCTTCAATACTTCTATTTTCATTGATAATTTGTAAAATTAATGACATATTCATTCCTGCAATCAAATGAAATACATACGTATTTAATAGTCTAATAAAACTATTATTAACACTACCACCATATATATCAGTGATGACAATTACTTCATCTCCATCATTAAAACTTTCAAATATTTGTTTAACTTCTGCTTCAAATGAAAAATCTTCTTTTGTATATGCTGATATAGTATAAATGTTATTACTATGTCCTACTATAAAAGTAACACTATCTTTCATACCTTCTGCTAACATTCCATGTGAAGCTAAAATTATTCTTCTCATAAATTCCTCCTTTATCCCTACTATTAAAATTCATCCGATCCTACCTTTACACTGATATCATTCTTAATGTATTCGTACAAATAGGCAATCTCATTAATTGGTAAAGTAACTTTATAATGTTCTAAAATAGACGCAAAACATTCATTTACCACCTCAATAAATTCACTATTAGAATTTATAAATCCAGGAATATCATAATATTCTTCTACTGTTTTTTTCGTTACCAAACGTTCAATTAAAAAACAAATGTGCATATTGATTCCCACAATTGTCTTGCTTAGAAATTTGCGTTTTAATCGATGCTGCAAAGCGTTAGTTGCCTCATAAACATAATCTAGTAACTTTTGAGCATTTAATATTGTTAGATTTTCCATAATAGATTGCAATGAGAAATTTTTAAGTAATAACTGATCAAATTGTTCAATTTCTTTAGTACTTAAATATTCTGCTAAAATCTCATTTACCATATTAATATTCTCAAAGTTAATAATTTCTTCTAACGTCACATTTCTAACACCATCTAATTGTAAGTTCATTGGTTTTACTAATAGTTCAACATTATATTGAACAAAAATAGTATCCTTTTTACCATTTTGTAATAATAATTCGTAGTCATAAGCAATCATTTCAACCGCTATTGTTTTTGGTAAACTATCTTTAAATAATCGGCATAGTTTCTCTGCAATAGATATTCCAGCATCACTAGTAAACAAAATTGCTTTATCTTTTTTTGCAATAGAAATCATATGATAATATACTTTGGCTTGTTTACTTACTTCTTCCAATATTGTTTGTACTTTCTTTTTTTGTTTAATCTTATTTCCAATTTCTAAGGCCAATAGCGTGGAAATATTATTAATAATGCCAACATTTGCAAAACCCTCGATTTCTTTTCCTATTTCTTCTAAAGAACCCATATCAACCATTAAGATAATATTTTTGAAATGCCTATTATGTTGAACAAACATATTTAGTTTTTCTATCGTATCATCTACCGAA
>CAJJLI010000042.1 GCA_905192625.1 uncultured Clostridium sp.
TAAGATAGTAAGAAAATTTGTAGAATCTGTTGCAGCCTATCCGGTAGGTACTTATGTGATTACAAACGAAAATGAGATAGGCGTTGTTTTAAGGCAAAATAAAAACTTGCCGACAAGACCAGTTATTCGAATGATAGAAGATGCACATGGACAGTATTATACTACTATAGTAGAAAAAGACTTGACAAAAGAATTAACTCTTTTTATCCAAGATGCCTTGACCGAGTGATGAGAAGAGACAGTGCAACTATATTTGATACATACTAAGTAACTGATGTCAATATAAGTATTTTAAACTTCTTTCTTGTATTGATTATACAATTAAAATGTGTTATAAATAATAGATGACAATGATATATTTACTAAAAGAAAGTAATCAGGTGATTAGATGCATAGTTTTTTAAAAGCCATTGGCTTTAGTCAATTGAAAAGTAGAAAAGAAGTAGAAGCCTTAATTCAAATGGTTATTAATCAGGCATCCGAACGTCACATGATACGTTTAGGTAATTCTTCTTCCGTAGCAGAACTGTCAATGGAGTTTGGTGAAGGAGTAGGTATTACAGTTCGAGGCGAATATGATGAGGATGAAGTGTTTCACATGGAACATTATTTCCCGTTTTTTTCAGGTCGTAATGTGAGTACTAGAGAACAGGTATATATAAGTAAAAGAGTTGATACCGATGCTTATACTGGCATGTGTGATGATTATCGTTTAGGTGTTTCTCTTATATTTTATTTACAAAATTCAATAGATTATTTTAATTTCAAACAAAAAAAAGGACAATTGGTTCATTCGGTGACCTTATCTGCTTTGGCTCTTGATGGTAAAATTCTGTTACCAGTTGAAAAGAATGAGAGACAGAATAATATATCCAATGCGGATATACATTATAGAAGTCAGTTAATTGCAGAAGCAAAAAAGGGAAATCAAGAAGCTATTGATAGTTTAACAGTAGATGATATTGATCTGTATGCTATGGTCTCAAAACGTATTAAGTATGAAGATGTATATTCTATTGTGGATACAAGCTTTATACCGTATGGCTCGGAGTCAGATAACTATACAGTATTAGGGACCATTCTAGAACATAATTTAATTAAGAATACGAGAACTGGTGAAGAGGTATATATTCTACAATTAGATTGTAATCACTTAGTTTTTGAGGTATGTATAAATAAAAACGATTTGCTAGGGGAACCTCTTCCGGGAAGAAGATTTCGAGGAACAGTTTGGATGCAAGGCAATGTAGATTTTTTTGCCTAAGTAAACATTAGCATAACTTGACTTTACATTAATTTATTTATATAATAATAAGCGTATCTGATAGATACGCTTGTTATTTGTATTCATTCAAAAGATACAACTCAGAAAGTATAGAGATTATTTGACCACGTTTCAGTAGCTCAGTTGGATAGAGCACTCGCCTCCTAAGCGAGGGGTCGGGCGTTCAAGTCGCCTCTGGAACATTTAAGACGTATCGAAATGTTATTTTGATACGTCTTTTAATTTGTAAACCTTTCGGTAAAGACAATTATAAATAATCGAAATGCTTCAAAGGGAATGGGGGATATGCATGAAAGAGAAAAGAAAATCTAAAATACTACCGGTATTGTGTTTTATCGCATCAGTTTTTTTTGCAGCGTTTATTCTTGTTGAATTTCACAACGACTACCTGGCAGTAGGTGGGGTAGGTATTGTTATGTTAATAGCAGCTTATTTCTTAATGAGTAGAATTGAATTCGATATATTTAAAAAACAAGAAATTGAGAAGCTAGAAAATGATATGAGATTCCAAGAGGTTTATAATAAAATAGATGAGACAAGCAATCGAATTGAAACATTGCAAAAAGCAATTTATGTAGCAACAAAAAAAGGTACAGAAAATATAGAACAGAAGTTGGATGATATTCAGAAGAATGGGCTTGATTGTAATAAAAACAATATAGGCAATTAAAAATTAGTACAAACAGTAATGTAAAATCCAAAGGTATACAAATATATGAGCGTATGATATAAAATATATTGAGATACATAAAAAGAATGATACAAAAACAATTGACTACGATGTTTTTGTATCATTCTTTTCTATTAATTAGATATTTTAATAAGGTGATTAAATATGCCAGATTTTTAATTAGAAATCTAAATGATTATCTTTATTTAAGTATTTCAAGGCAGCCATTCGTTTTTTGCGATTGGCAAGATATGTTCTTCTGCGTTTACGATGTGGAAACTCGATAAAAAGAATATACCATCCTATAATTAGTACAATAGCTCCAGCGAATACACCAATCAATATAGGTTTGATCTTTGAAGTTTTAGTATTCAAAGATTCTATTTCTGTTATTTTTTGATCTGGAGTATTAATAACTTCTTTTGCTTCATCGTTACTATTTTCTTTGTCAGCACGACTTGCAATGACATCCTCAGGTGATATCAAATAGCTTGGCCATTTTTCTTCAATAACTTCTTTTGTTATAGGATGATCGGTATTGTAATATAGGATATCAGCGAATCCCACAAATTTACCTGCAAATTCATATGAGATTTTCCCTATAACATTATCCCCATGTGACAGTTCTTCTATCGGAGTTAATGTAATTGTTTTTTTTGCATCTGCAATATTTGCCGATACAGGTAACACAATGTTACTATTATCGGCAATTCGTATCAAGGACTTTTCTTCCTTTTTTAAGAAAGGAACTGATGAAAATAAATCTGGAAAACTCGCATCACCGGATAATTCTGTCTGCTCTATATTGTATAGGGAATAGTTATCAAATGCAAAATCTAAAATTTTAGCCGTGTCTTCATAAGCATGAAGAGAGGTATCTACATGTAGAACAACCGCGATTAATGTCAATCCATTGCGCTCTGCAAAGGTTACTAATGTTGTTTTAGCTTCAGTTGTTCCACCAGTTTTACCACCAATTGCGCCTTCATAGTTTATAGTTTTACGTATAAATCGATGATGGTTGGCAAGTGGTCTTGAAACATTTTTATTGGTCGCTGGTATGGTATGAGTTCTTGTGCCTGTAATCTTTTTAAATTCTGGGTTATTGATAGCAGCTCGACTAATTAGAGCCATATCGTATGCGCAGGTATAATGATTTGCATCATGCAAGCCATGTGGATTAACGAAATTGGTGTTTACACTTCCTAGCTCCTTAGCACGTTCATTCATCATCTTAGCAAAGTCAGTAATTGGCCCATTAGCAACATGTTCTCCAACTGCATAGGATACTTCATTTGCAGATTCTAACATAACACCATATAAAGCATCTTCTAATGAAAGTTGTTCACCTTCCACCAAACCAATACGGGAACTGTTAAAATCTACGTCCCATTCCGCTTCATGAGACATAGTAACAGTTTCATTTAAATTGTTATTTTCAACTGCAAGAAGTGTCGTCATTATTTTAGTGATACTTGCAGGATAATGCTTATCATAGATATCCTTTTCATATAAGATTAATCCAGTACTTGCTTCCATGACAATTGCGGCATCAGCATATACAGATGGACCGGTTGGCCACGTAAAATCAGTAGAGCTATTAGAAGAAGTATTCGAGTCATTTGCTTGTATAGAACTTGCTTTGGCTGGAATCGAATTATTTATTAAAACTGTCGTAAGTAGACAGCAGAATACTTTGAAAAAACTACCTTGTTTAAAAAATTTCATGATTAGACCTCCAAGCATAAATTCAATATAGACTTTAATAATTATTAAAATAGTTATATTGAATTCACCTTATTTATATATAATTGTATACGAGTAATTATTGTCATTAATATAATTTATATGTGAAGAGTTTTGCTTATAAAAAAGTAACATATAAGATTACTTGTGGATTGTTGTCTAGAATCTTACATGTTATGTGAATAAATAATATAATTTATAGTCTCACCATTATATTATAGATTATTTTGGTATATGGTACAAGATGTAAATGCTTAGAAAAAATTAAATATTTATATATAAAGGTAAAGAAATTTTAAGATATATTTTTGGGGCATAAAAGAGTAAATTAATTTATGAAATAAACAGAAGCATAATGGGAAATTCAAATATAAAAGTATGGACGAGTGAATAGAAAAGTTAAATATAAAAATTCGACAAATGGCGGTTAGAAAGATTAAATATAAAGGCTAGGATGAACAGAGGTTAAGAAAATATAAAGGTAAGGATGAATAGAGGCTAAGAAAATAAATATAAAAGTTAGGATGCATAGAGGTTAGGAAAATAAATATAAAAGCTAGGATGCATAGAGGTTAGGAAAATAAATATAAAAGTTAGGATGCATAGAGGTTAGGAAAATAAATATAAAAGCTAGGATGAATAGGGGTTAGGAAAATAAATATAAAAGTTAGGATGAGTAGAGCTTAGGAAAATAAATATATAAGTCCGAGTGGATAGAATAGAGAAATTAAATGTATATCAATTATAAAATATAAACAATGCATCCACTGAGTAATTAAATTAAAAAAAGAGTATTAGAAAAGGGGCATCGATTATTTTCGAGCCCCATAAGATTATTTTTGACCATAATAGGCATTAGCACCATGTTTTCTTAGAAAGTGTTTATCTAGTAGCTCTGCTTGCATATTAGGTAAGGAATTATTTTTTAGCATAAGTGAGTGATAAGCCATAAAAGCAACTTCTTCTAACACAACAGCATTATGTACTGCGTTTTTTGCATCGGTCCCCCAAGTAAAAGGACCATGACTATGTACAAGAGCAGCTGGAATACAATCAGGGTCTAGATTGTGGTTGGTAAAATGTTCAATAATAACGGAGCCTGTTTCTTTTTCATATGCACCATTAATTTCACCCGTTGCCATTTTACGTGTACATGGAATTTCTCCATAGAAATAATCTGCGTGGGTCGTACCCAATGGAGGGATTCCATTACCAGCTTGCGCAAAAGTTGTGGCCCATCTGGAATGTGTGTGCACAATACCACCGATATTAGAGAATGATTTGTATAACTCAATATGTGTTGAAGTATCGGAAGAAGGCTTTAACTTACCTTCGATTTGATTACCATCAAGATCTAACACAACCATATCATCAGGAGACATTTGGTCATAGTCTACACCAGAAGGTTTAATGACAATAAGACCTAAAGAACGATCAATTGCAGAAACATTACCCCATGTAAAGGTTACCAATCCATACTTTGGTAGTAGCATATTTGCTTCATAAACATTTTGTTTTAATTGCTCTAGCATATCATAATCCTTTCTTTAAAACATTGTGAGTTGGAATGTAATTCATACATTCGAAAACTAAAATGATAGTAAAATAAAAAATTATCATAAAAGTAAAAGTGTAATAAAAATAATAATTAACTTATTTTAACATACTTATTGGAAATAAGTAAGATGTTTTATTTATGTAGAATTAGATGATCATTTTTTTTCCAAATTATTTCAAGATTTAGTTGACGAATGGAACATTTTATCGTATAATCACTTTGTCGGATAAAAGCGCTAAAGCAATATAGCGACAAAGTAAAATATAAAAATATGTTAATTAATTATTGTAGTAAAAGGGGCAGGATTATGAAAAGAGTAAAAAAAGCTCTCATGCTTGGGTTAAGTCTTGTATTAACTATGAGTATGTTAACTGGTTGTGGAACAAAAGAGGATTCTGCAACAATGGGAAAAGATGGGGCCATAAAGATTGGTGTAAGTCAGTTTGTTACACATGATGCACTTGATGCTTCCTACAAAGGATTTGTTGATGGATTAAGCGAAGCTGGATATGTAGACGGAGAAAATATTAAAATCGATTATCAAAATGCAAGTGGAGATCAATCCAATTGTACAACAATAGCACAAAAGCTAGTAACGGATGACAATGATCTTATATTAGCGATAGCAACAAATGCGGCGCAAGCATGTGCGAATGCTACATCTGAAATACCTATTTTAATAACTGCAGTGACCGATCCAGAGGCGACCGGTTTGGTTGAATCCAATGAAGCTCCAGGTGGAAATGTATCTGGTACATCAGACTTAACACCGGTAGCAGAGCAAATGAAGTTGTTAAAACGTATATTACCAGAGGCAAAGAAAGTTGCTATTTTATATTGTTCTAGTGAAGTAAATTCTCAGATTCAGGCGGAGATGGCAGTAAAGGAAGCTGAAAATCTTGGACTAGAAGCAGTACATGCAACCGTTTCAGCATCCACTGAGATACAACAAGTAATAGAATCATTGATTGATAAAGTGGATGCGATTTATGCTCCAACTGATAATATGATTGCAAGTGGTATGGCCACTGTTGCAATGATAGCGAATGAAAATAATTTGCCAGTTATCGTTGGTGAAGAAGGAATGTTATCGGAAGGTGGATTGGCTACCTATGGTATTAACTATTACGAACTTGGTAAGCAAACCGCTGCTCAAGCTGTAAAGATTATCGAGAATAAAGCTAAGATTGAGTCTATGCCTATTGAGTACATAAATGCAGATAATGTAAAACTAAAGATTAATGAAGAGGTTGCTACACAGTTGGGTGTTACTTTTCCAGATGATGTATTAGCAGAAGCAAAACAGTAAATAAACATAAATAAATAATTATATCTTAGGCTTGCTTTTTAAGAATGAATACTTAAAAGGCAAGCCATAATGTCTTTATTTTAAACAATGGAGGAAAAGATGAGTTTACTATTAGCAATTTTAGGAGCAATGGGGCAGGGAATGATCTGGGGAGTTATGGCCCTAGGTATTTATATAACGTTTCGTATTTTAGATTTTGCGGATATGACATGCGATGGGTGTTTTGCATTGGGTGGTTGTATCAGTATAGTTTTAACGGTTGAAATGGGGATGAATCCTTTTGTCAGTTTACTTTTTGCAATCATTGGAGGAATGGCAGCTGGGGCAATAACAGGCTTACTACATACAAAATTAAAAATTCCGGCAATACTTTCTGGTATATTAACGATGATTTCTTTATACTCCATTAATTTACGTGTAATGGGTATGAAAGCAAATCTATCACTTGCCAAAGAAGAAAGTATTTTTATGAAAATCAAAAACATTATACCAGATTCCATTAAGGGAAATTTAAAGGAATATATGTTTAATTCATTTGTTTTACTAGGCAGCGGCATACTAATTTGTATTATACTAATTCTTTTATTATATTGGTTTTTTGGTACTGAAATTGGTTCAGCACTTAGAGCTACTGGTAATAATGAAGATATGATTCGTGCACTAGGACAAAATACAGATCGCATTAAAATTCTGGGATTGGTTTTAGGAAATGCACTTGTTGCATTGTCAGGGGCCTTGCTAGCACAAAGTGATAAAACAGCAGATATCGGTAAAGGTCAAGGTGCAATTGTTATTGGGTTGGCATCTATTGTTATTGGTGAAGTTATTATTGGGAAGAAATTATCGTTTTTAACAAAACTTATAGGAGTTATTTTAGGATCGGTTATTTATCGAATTATCATAGCATTTGTTCTTTTCCTAGGTTTAAACACCAATGATTTAAAGTTATTAACGGCAATTATGGTTGCAATTGCTTTATCAATACCAAGATTAAAGCATACAAGTTTTCGTAAAAGCGCCAGAAGAATTTAATAGAATACATCATTCAGCCAATCACTGATTTTCTTATGAAGGATAAGTGGTTGAAACTATTTAAAATTATTATAATATAGCTTGGCTAATTAGATTTATTTATTGGAACGTATTTTCCTTAATTATAATTAGTTATAAAGAAAATTAGTCTAACGTTATATTTTATTACACAATACAAGTCGCCTTATCCTTTATATAGGATGAAGTGATGCAGAAAGAGGTAGTCATGCTTAGAATTGAAAATTTGTATAAAACATTTAATGCAGGGACAATAAATGAAAAACAGGTTTTAAAAGGTGTTAACTTGCATTTAAATCCAGGAGACTTTGTAACCGTAATTGGTGGTAATGGAGCTGGAAAATCAACAATATTAAATATGATTGCAGGTGTATATTTTAGTGAACAAGGAAATATCATTTTGGATGGAGAAGATATTACCATGCAACCGGAACATATGCGAGCAAAATTTCTAGGTAGAGTATTTCAAGATCCAATGAAAGGTACTGCAGCGAATATGGAGATTCAAGAAAACCTTGCACTTGCATATCGTCGTGGTAAGAAAAGAGGACTTCGTTGGGGAATAACACAAGGGGAGAAAGAACAATATGTCAGCGACTTAAAAACCTTGGATTTGGGATTGGAAACAAGAATGAGCTCAAAAGTGGGGTTACTATCAGGTGGGCAAAGACAGGCATTAACATTATTAATGGCAACATTACAAAAACCAAAGCTTTTATTATTGGATGAACATACAGCAGCACTAGACCCTAAGACGGCAAAAAAAGTCTTGGATTTAACAGAACAAATTGTTACCAGTCATCAGCTAACTGCATTAATGGTAACTCATAATATGAAAGATGCTATTAACATTGGTAATCGCTTAATTATGATGCATGATGGTAATATAATATACGATGTACAAGGTGAGGAAAAGAAGAGTCTTAAAGTTCCGGATCTTCTACAAAAATTTGAAAAAGCAAGTGGCAGTGAATTTGCAAATGATCGAATGATGCTCGGATAATATAGAGGATGTTATAAAAATGGAGTAACTTCTGTTTTATAACATCCTTTTTAGCAGTATAGGAAGGCCTTATTAATATAAGTATTAAAGCGAAGTTCTCTATAATTAAAAACATTAACTACGTTCCTAAATACGCATCTAGCGGAGACGAGTCATAGGCATATAGAAAAACTAATGATTGTGATGCATCTAAAGTGATTAAATATAATATTAAATGATTAATTTGTTTCGTAATTAATATATTAATCTTAATACTATACAAATTTGGTAAAAAGTTGTATAATTAAATAATAATCATAGAGTAATTTATGAAATATTCACAAATTATTTTGTGTTTTGAGGCTGTTTTTATTAATAGTTTAGTAAGTGATTGAGAGGAGCGGATCATATGAACCTAGAAGTCTTAATTTCAAAAGGAAAAAACGCGAGTGTATATCGGGATGGTGACAAAGCCATCAAATTGTTTAACAAAGAAGTACATAAGACAGATGTTCTTAATGAGGCACTAAATACATCACGTGTTGAAGAAACAGGTTTAGCAATACCAAGTATAGAAGAGGTTGGCGTTATCAATGGTCAGTGGGCAATCACTATGAACTTTATTGAAGGGCAAACCTTAGCGAAGTTAATGAAGAATGATCCAGAGCACATTGAAACGTATATCGAAGATATGGTGGATTTGCAACTTTTAATCCACTCAAAAAGAGCCCCTTTACTAAATAAATTAAAAGATAAGTTAGTACGTCAAATTAACAGTCTTGATGTACTTGATAATATTAAGAAATATGATTTATTAACGAGACTCGATGGAATGCCAAAGCATGTAAAGGTATGTCATGGAGATTTTAATCCAAATAATATAATTATTTCAGATGGTAAAATGTATGTTTTGGATTGGGTTCATGCAACCCAAGGAAATGCCAGTGCTGATGCAGCAAGAACGTATTTATTATTTGCACTTTAAGATACAAAAATTGCAGA
>CAJJLI010000043.1 GCA_905192625.1 uncultured Clostridium sp.
ATAATTTTTATTTCATCACAGCTTAATATCATTACAGTTCATTAACATTATAATTATTAATATAAGTATGTCTTTTCTATCATATTATACTCCGTAAAAACGTATTCTATTGAATATGAATGGAAGTAACATATGCATATATTAAATCAGCTCTATCTGTGAATAATAAATTAGATATTGCAAAATACTAGAAAACAAGATATAATATGTGAAAATAAAGAATATCAGCGATGATAAAAGCTACGATTTATAAATTACTACAGAGAGCCGATGTTTGGTGTGAATCGGTGTAAGGTTAAATCTTTCCACTTTTGGAGCTGTTGGTGATGAACCAAAGGTTGGTAACCTTTATCTTACTTTAACGAGTGGCTAGTATAAACTAGCAATTTGGGTGGCAACACGGATTCCTTTCGTCCCATTGATATGTGTGGGGTGGAGGGCTTTTTTTATTTCTAAAACATTTTTAAGCATCCACTTACGCATATAAAATACATGCGCAAAGCAGCGCTATCGTATTATTACTTACATTTTAATCTTATAATATGAAGGAATATTGGAGGAAAACTATGTTAGATATCAAATTTTTAAGAGAAAACCCTGAAATCGTAAAACAAAATATCAGAAACAAATTCCAAGATCACAAACTAGAAATGGTCGATCAAGTAATCGCATTAGACCTTGAGGCTAGAAATGCTAAACAAGAAGCGGATACTTTAAGAGCAAATAGAAATGCTATCTCAAAGCAAATCGGCGGATTAATGGCAAAAGGCCAAAAAGAAGAAGCAGAAGAATTAAAAAGACAAGTAACTAGAAATTCCGAACGTTTACAGGAACTTGAAGCAATTGAGTCTGAACTTGAAGAAAAAATTAAAAACATCATGATGATTATACCTAATATCATCGATCCTAGCGTTCCAATTGGTAAAGATGATAGCGAAAACGTAGAAATCAAACGTTATGGCGAACCAGTGGTTCCTGATTTTGAAATCCCATATCATGCAGAGATCATGGAAAAATTCAACGGACTAGATTTAGAAAGCGCTCGTAAAGTAGCTGGAAACGGATTCTATTACTTAATGGGTGACATTGCTAGATTACACTCTGCTGTTATCTCTTACGCTAGAGACTTCATGATTGATCGTGGATTTACTTATTGCATCCCTCCATTTATGATTCGTAGCGACGTAGTTACTGGCGTAATGAGCTTTGCTGAAATGGATGCCATGATGTACAAAATCGAAGGTGAAGATTTATACCTAATTGGTACAAGCGAACACTCTATGATTGGTAAATTCATCGATACTATTTTACCAGAGACATCCCTTCCTCAAACTTTAACTAGCTATTCTCCTTGCTTTAGAAAAGAAAAAGGTGCACACGGTATTGAAGAACGTGGTGTATACCGTATTCACCAGTTTGAAAAACAAGAAATGATCGTTGTTTGTAATCCAAAAGACAGCATGATGTGGTTTGATAAGTTATGGCAAAATACAGTGGATTTATTCCGCTCTCTTGATATCCCAGTAAGAACTTTAGAATGCTGTTCTGGTGACCTTGCTGACTTAAAAGTAAAGTCCATCGACGTTGAAGCTTGGTCTCCAAGACAACAAAAGTACTTCGAAGTTGGAAGTTGCTCTAACTTAGGTGATGCTCAAGCTCGCCGCTTAAAGATTCGTGTTGTTGGTGAAGATGGTAAATACTTTGCTCACACATTAAACAATACAGTAGTTGCACCTCCTAGAATGTTAATCGCGTTCTTAGAAAATAATTTAAATGCTGACGGATCTATTAATATCCCAGTAGCATTACAACCATACATGGGTGGAAAAACTGTAATTAAATAATTAATTTAGAACTGATGTAAAATAGCTTATTTTTTATTAAATATGGTTATTTTACACCAGTTCTTTTTTGAGTTATATTTCCTATTATCTTATTAAATTTTTTAACTAAGATTTATTTGCTGTTGATATATATTAAACTCTGGAAATGCGTTTGATTTTTACCTTTTGTTTTTAACCTACAATTTTGTGACTTAATTTTTTGTTATTAAATATAAATTTTTTCTCTTTTCAGGCTTATTATAAACCACCTTATTATTAAGTGCATATCTTTGAATTTTCTGATATAATTAAAATATTCAATTATTACTCTTATCAGAAAGGTACTTTTATGAATGGAAAACACCAAAAAATTTACTGGCAAAGCTGCTGCTTATTCTAAATATCGTCCAGATTATCCAAGCGCCTATATTGATTATCTCATGCAATCTAATTCACTAAATTTAGACAGCACGATTGCTGATATTGGTTCTGGTACAGGCATCTTAACACAGCAGTTACTTGATAAAGGATTCCAAGTGCATGCAGTAGAGCCAAATGATAATATGAGA
Source organism: uncultured Clostridium sp. (assembly GCA_905192625.1). GTDB lineage: Bacteria > Bacillota > Clostridia > Lachnospirales > Lachnospiraceae > Lachnoclostridium. The sequence continues at coordinate 2,393 of CAJJLI010000043.1, forward strand.
ATAGAGGCTGAAACTAAATTAAAAAACTATCCCAACTTTATATCACATAATGCAAGCGCTGAACATACTGGTTTATCTAATAACAGCATTGACTTAATAACCGCTGCTCAAGCCTTTCATTGGTTTGATAAAACTTTATTTAAAATTGAAGCCAAACGTATCTTAAAAAAAGATGGAAATGTCTCGTTGGTTTTTAATAATAGAATTTTATCTGATCCCTTGATCATCGAAAATGCTACGATATGTAGAACCTATTGTCCTGGTTTTAAGGGGTTTAGCAACGGAATCTTCAATAACAATGAGGAGTTTCAAAGAGTCATACAAGGATTTTACAAAGATAAATTCGAATATAGAGAATTTGAACATCCAATTCCATTTCATCTAGATGGATTTATTGGACGTAACTTATCCTCCTCATTTTCTATTTCATCCAATGATGAGAACTATATGAACTTTATAGATGCACTAACTGAGCTATTTTATAAATATAGCAAAGATGGTGTTCTTATGATGCCAAATCTTACGATTAGTTATCAGGGAGAAATCTAGATAACCATGCATATAAAAATCCCAAAAATGTAGTCAAGGCAAGTATATTACCCTTACAGCATTTCTGGGATTTTGTGCAATTCAGAGGAAGTAAACTTATTAAAATCACAAAGCAATTTACAATCTTCTTTAGAAAGATTCAGTTATTCCAATTTCGTCTTATAATTACAAACAACTAAAAATTATCGATTTGAGGCTAATATCTTTATAAACATATCCGCTGCCTCTGCCCTAGTTAAATAAGAGGCCGGATAAAAACGGTTACTTGCATCCCCTCTTAATATGTCAAGTCCCTTTGCAAGAGCAACTGCACCAAGATAAGAACCAGCAATTTCAGCTTCATCTAAAAATCCAGTTTTGTAAATACCATTAATACTAGCTAGTGAATTCAAATCCAACAACTTAATAGAAAATAGCGCAGCTTCTTGCCTTGTTATATTACCTGCACCTGAAAGTTTATTTTCGTTACTAATATAAATGAAAGGCTCAACCATTTGTTGCAGTTCATACTTTGTAATGGCCTGATCTGGGTTAAACTTCTTCCCTTCTATTACCATCCCCATATCAACAAGAATTTGGATACTACGATAATATTTATGATCCTTAATATCCTCGTACAAATAATTACTTCCATTTTTTACATATTCTGTAGCATCATAATGCACTTGTTTTCCAGTGAATGGTGAGATATAGCATGGAGAGATTTCTGTATTGTAAACAAGTCTTGCTTCTTGTGTCATCTTTTTTGGTGTGGATATGGTATTTAACTCATATATGAGTTGAAAGCCATCCAAGCCCATGTAATTAGAATAAGCTTGTTTTGGTGTAATTATCCCTTTCGGTGACTCGAATTCCACACTCTCTTCCCAATTATATCCATATGATGTAATCTTACCTGTGACTCCATCCACTGAACCATAAATATTATTTTCAGAATAAACGATTCCCTCATTAACTCGTTCATAAGTAAAGGAATAACCACCATTTATTTTTTTAAGATTATTCTCTGGTAATTTATACAGTATCTCCGTTTTCGTAAGCTTTGACTTTAAAATTCGCCCCTTATTTTGTGCCTTAATAAACTCCTCTAAAATATCTCTACACTGCTTTTCTTGATATTTAACTGTATTGGATACAGCCATAGTCTCTTGACTTTGAGTATACTCATTCACTTTTGTAAAAAATGAAACAATTTCGCCAGTATTTGCATCTACTGTAGCACTCGCATAGGAACTATAAAAATCATACTCATTGCTTTCCGTACTCGGCTCCGTAAATTGGATGTTCCATAAGTAACGTTTGGATTCCTTATTAAAATAATTTATTGATTCACTTAAGTTAGCAGTAACAACAGTCTTCGATGAGTCTAAGTATAAATTTTTGTTTTTTGTAATGAGTTCTACCGCTTTCTCCTTGGAAATTAAGTTCTTTAACTCAGAAATCTTGTTTATCTCTACTTTAGTTAACCCACCATCTCCCGTGGATGTATTTTTATCCGCAGTTGAGCCATCATTTGATGATTCATTTCTCCACTCGCTTCTTGTGGTATATATTTCTCCTGTTTTTGCATCAATGGCAATGTATGAAATGGAAGGTTCATATACCAAAACTGCTTTTATTTTGGTGTTTCCTTGGCTATCCGTTAGATATCGGTTGTGATATACTAGATTCATAGTGATATTACTCTCTAGCTTAGCAATTGCTTGATCTTTAGAAAGTATTACCTCTTTTTTAGGAATGCTAACTTCATAATTCCAATTGGAATTATCATAACTTATCACTTCGCCCGTGGAAATATCTATTCCCACTACTACATTCTGTCCAGACATTGGTATCCCTTGCTCTACACGGATATAATTATAATAATAGGTACCACTACGTCCTCTTCCATAGTACGAATTATTAAATTTTAATTTACTATAGATATTCGATGCCACCTGTAAAATAAATGCATCTGCCTTTGATTTCAGCTCATTTTTCAGATACTTTGGCTCTTTTTCATCTACCATATTATAAAAATTATAAGACATAATATTTCCAGAGGAGTCGCTCATAACACGGATAGACGAACCGTCGTCTTCCTTTCGCCAGTCTAAATTCCATGTTTCGTTTTGGTAACTACTCGCGGCTCTATAATAATAACTAAAGTTAATATATTCCTTCGGTATGTTGATTTTCTTTTTTACTTTGGTAAGTACACTTGTTAAAACCTTTTCTTTCGACTCGTTTGCATCTGTAACTTTCATTGACTCGGCATTTACTATTGTTTTTGAAGTTGTTTTCATATTCCCTTCGAAACTTTCTGCTAATACCCTTACTGGCATTAAAATACTTAACATATTGCACAGTAATAATAAAAATACAATTCCCTTACTCTTCATAAAGCCCTCCAATCATAAATATACTACTTAGTATGTATTAGACGAGGCTTATATGTAAAAATGTTCCATCTATTTGTAAACTTTTTTATTTTTATTGTAAATTTTTATCATGAAGAATATAATGATATTGTTGATTTGTAAAGATACGTTCTGGCAAAGAAACATTATGATAAATACTAACATCCAAAGACGCATATTTTGCGAACTCTGAGGGGAAAGGCAAACAAATCACTGATCTTGTTTTTATTTGAGTGCCTTTTTTTATAAAGGTACTTTTTTTATACCTTTTTGCTTTATTCCCTTAACGAAAAGGAAAGGAAGTGAATAACCATGAAACATTTAATTGATGAACTAGAAAGAAATCGAATTCTTAGTAAAGAAGGGTTTCTCACATTGTTGCAAAACCGTACCGAAGAATTAACCGAATATCTCTTTGAACGTGCTCGTTTTATTCGACATATGCATTATGGGAATGCAATTTACATCCGTGGATTAATCGAATTCACAAATATTTGTAAAAACGATTGTTACTATTGTGGTATCCGAAAAAGTAATACAAATGCCGACCGATATCGCCTAACTCCGGAAGAAATAATGAGTGCATGTAGCACCGGGTATGAATTAGGATTTCGCACGTTTGTACTTCAAGGTGGTGAGGATTCTCATTATAAAGATTCTGATTTGTGTCAGCTGATTAAGCAAATCAAATCTACCTACAACGATTGTGCAATTACGTTATCGATTGGTGAACGCAGTTACGAAAGTTATCTATCTTATTACGAAGCTGGTGCTGACCGTTATCTACTTCGTCATGAAACTGCAAATGAAGAGCACTATAACTTACTGCATCCAGAATCACTTTCACTGAAAAATCGAAAGCGATGTCTGTATGATTTAAAGAAAATTGGATATCAGGTTGGAAGTGGATTCATGGTGGGTTCTCCGTATCAAACCCTAGAATGCTTAATCGATGACTTACTATTTTTACACGATTTAAACCCACATATGATAGGAATTGGTCCCTATATCTCTCACAAAGATACACCATTTAAAGACAAAGAATCAGGTAGTCTTGAATTAACACTCTTTATGATTGGTATTTTACGGTTAATGTTTCCTACTGCGCTCCTCCCATCTACAACTGCGTTAGGCACGATACACCCACTTGGCCGAGAAAAAGGAATTTTAGCTGGTGCCAATGTGGTTATGCCAAACTTATCTCCAAAAGATGTCCGCAGCAAATACTTACTATACGATAACAAAATATGTACCGGTGATGAAGCCGCGGAATGTCGTTTTTGTATGGAGAAGCGCATGAGGTCAATCGGATATGAAGTAGTTGTTGATCGAGGAGATTATAAGAATTTATAAAGTTATTACTTCGAACTTGTTTCAAGATTTAGCTTAATCAAAGATACCCCCTATACTATTTGGAATACAGTTCACAAATAAAGTAGAGAATGTATATAATTTAAAACATCAATACAAGAAATAAAACTACCCTATTTCTTGTATAACATCTGATGAGAAAGGATTTACCTGACTCAATAAGAAAGGAAGTTAATATGTACAATGTAAAATCATCCAAAGCAGAAGAATTCATCTGCCATGAAGAAGTCTTAGAAACACTTGCATTCGCTCAAGAAAATAAACATAATGAAGCACTTATTGATGAAATTCTTGCAAAAGCTAAGCTTCGTAAAGGCTTAACTCATAGAGAAGCAGCTGTTTTGCTGGATTGCGATATCGAAGAAAAAAACAAAGAAATATATGCACTAGCAGAACAAATTAAAAAAGATTTCTATGGCAATCGAATCGTTATGTTTGCTCCTTTATACTTATCAAATTATTGTGTGAACGGTTGCGTTTATTGTCCATACCACTTGAAAAACAAACATATCGCTCGTAAAAAATTAACACAAGAAGAAATCAAACGTGAAGTAATTGCACTTCAAGATATGGGACATAAACGTTTAGCACTTGAAACTGGTGAGGATCCTATCATGAATCCTATTGAATACGTTCTTGAAAGCATAAAAACAATCTACTCCATCAAACATAAAAATGGTGCAATCCGAAGAGTAAACGTAAACATTGCAGCTACTACCGTAGAGAATTATAAAAAACTTCATGATGCAGGAATCGGAACCTACATACTCTTTCAAGAAACCTATCATAAAGAGAGCTATGAAAAACTCCATCCAACCGGACCAAAGCACGATTATGCTTATCATACAGAGGCAATGGACCGTGCGATGCAAGGTGGTATTGATGACGTTGGATTGGGTGTATTATTTGGACTTGAATTATACCGTTATGAATTTGCAGCTTTATTAATGCATGCAGAACACCTAGAAGAAACCTATGGGGTTGGCCCTCATACCATCAGCGTTCCACGAATTCGACATGCAGATGATATTGATGCAAATTCCTTTGACAATGGAATTGATGACGATACATTCGCTAAAATTGTTGCTTGTATCCGTATTTCTGTGCCATATACCGGTATGATAGTTTCCACACGTGAAAGTAAAAAGTGTAGAGAACGCCTTCTACACCTAGGTGTTTCTCAAATCAGCGGCGGTTCAAAAACAAGTGTTGGCGGTTACGTAGAGCCTGAACCTGAGGATGAAAAATCAGAACAATTTGATGTTATGGACAATCGCCCTCTTTCTGAAGTTGTAAAATGGTTGATGGAACTTGGCTATATTCCAAGCTTTTGTACGGCTTGCTATCGTGAAGGAAGAACTGGAGATCGTTTTATGAGCCTTTGTAAAAGTGGTCAGATTATTAACTGCTGCCATCCAAATTCTTTAATGACCTTACAAGAGTTTATCGAAGACTATACGGATGAAGAAGGCAAAAAAATGGGAGAAGCTTTAATAAGTCGTGAGATAGAAAAAATCACAAATCCTAAAGTAAAAGAGATTGCAATTAAGAATTTGCAAGCAATCAAACAGGGACAAAGAGATTTTAGATTTTAGCATTCCTATGATTCCGTTACGTAAATGACAATTTATACGTTACGATTATCTTTGGCTAAACGTTTTTTATGTTATAGGACAAAGTATTTATGCTTATAGTTCCTATAACATAAATATTACCTTCTAACACTTTGTATAAATAAGAATAAGAACGGAGGCATTTATGAGTTTAAACGATTCCCCTACCGCAGAACGAATTCACATTGGCATCTTTGGTAAACGAAATGCAGGAAAGTCGAGTGTAATGAACGCAATAACTGGACAAGAAATTGCAATTGTTTCGGATATCAAAGGAACTACAACGGATCCAGTTTATAAAACGATGGAGTTACTTCCTTTGGGACCTGTTGTAATAATCGATACACCAGGTCTGGATGACGATAGTGACTTAGGGAATGCAAGAGTTAAAAAAGCCTATCAGATTTTAAATAAAACAGACATCGCAATCATTGTAATTGATGCAACGGTTGGCATATCCAATGAAGATGATTCTATCATTGGGAGAATAAAAGAAAAACAGATTCCATACCTTATTGTTTATAATAAAGTGGATTTATTAACACAGGATTGTATCACTACAGAGAATGAAATTTCCGTAAGTACAACGGCAAAAACTAATATAAATGAACTAAAAGAAATGTTATGCAAAAGGTATCCAACAAAAGAGAATGATCGACGGATTATCGGTGACTTACTAGATCCTTCCGATTTTGTTATACTTGTTGTACCAATTGACAAGGCTGCTCCAAAAGGTCGTCTTATATTACCACAACAACAAACGATACGTGACATCTTAGACTCCAATGCCACTGCCATTGTTGTAAAAGAGTATGAATTAAAAGAAACGCTAGAAAACTTAAATAAAAAACCTAAAATCGTAATTACGGATAGCCAGGTTTTTGCAAAAGTAAACGCCGATACTCCAAATGACATCCTTTTAACCTCATTTTCAATACTGTTTGCAAGATACAAAGGAGATCTTAAAACAGTCGTACAAGGTGCAAAAGTGATAGACTCCTTAAAGGATGGCGATAAAATCTTAATCTCTGAAGGTTGCACGCATCATAGACAATGTGATGATATTGGAACTGTAAAACTACCTCGCTTCATCAAAAATTACACAAAAAAAGAGTTTCAATTTGAGTTTACAAGTGGAATGGGCTTTCCAGACGATTTATCACAGTATAAATTAATCATTCATTGTGGCGGATGTATGTTGAATGAACGAGAAATGAAATACCGAATTGCAT
>CAJJLI010000044.1 GCA_905192625.1 uncultured Clostridium sp.
ATAAAACATGGGAGGAATTAATGAAAGAAATTGGATTTGCAAATTTTATAATCAAGTTAGCCACCTAGAAAATAAAAAAACATCATAGTGAAAAATCGTGTATTATTGAGGTTCCTACACCGATCAATAAGGAGATTTTCACTATGACTAACACTTATTCTACAACAGAACGTGCCAAAGGAAAACATCTAACTGCTATTGAACGCAGAAAAATCGCTGGTTAGGCTGCTGAAAAGCTGTCGAATCGAGAAATTGCTCGAAGAATCGGTGTTCATCATACAACCATTGCCAATGAACTTGCTCGTGGTAAAGTCGAACAGACACGAAAAATCAATGGTACCAAACATAGCTATTTCAAGTATGATCCAGAGTATGCTCAAATCTGCTATGAACAAAAGCGAAAAAAGTGTCACTGCCCCTCTAAATTTCATTAAGTAAAGTCTTTTCTAGCTTACTTTGTCCAACAGTTTCAAACAGCTAACTATTCACCCGATGTAGCAGTCGGTGTCGCAATCTTTCAGCCATCGGAGATGGTGTGTACAACGACTCTCTACAAATACATCGACGAACAGCGATTAGAAATCAGAAATATTGATCTTTTGTATAAACTAAGTCGGAAAATACATAAGAAATGCCCTCGTACAAACAAAAAAGTTTTAGGTCCAAGCATTGAGCAACGGCCTGAGCACATTGATTCTCGTGAAGAATTTGGACACTTTGAAATCGACACGGTTGTTGGTAAACGTTCCGGTTCAGAAACGGCCTTGCTTACCCTTACAGAACGTCAAACTCATTTTTAGATTATTCGTATGATTGATGGGAAAGATTCTGATTCGGTTGCCTATGCGATGGAACAATTAATCCAACAATTTGGGGCAGAGAGTTTTAAAAAGGTATTTAAATCCATCACTTCAGACAATGGATCAGAATTTTCTACTCTGAAAGATACACTGGGAGGCTATACTGAAGTTTTCTTTACTCACCCCTATACATCATGTGAAAGAGGAACGAATGAGAATCATAAACGCATGATTCGCCGTGAGATACCTAAAGGTGAAAGCTTAGAAATATATGGGCGCAAAGATATTCAGAAAATCGAAGATGGCATGAATGAACTATCAAGAAGAATTCTTGGTTACCAGTCCCCAAGGCAGTGATTTGAACAAGAATACCAGATAGCGTTGAGTTGATTTGACAGTGAGCCTCCTGTCGTATGGCTTCACGTCTGGGAAGTCTGGCATATGCTAGCTCACTATCAAATCAACAACGTAGTCTTAAATAACACACAATATTCACTTTTTTCAATAGGTGGCTAATTTGTTCTTGCAATTTTGGATATCAATTAAAGTGTTGCCACAGAAAAAAATATATTTTTACTCGTGTTTACAAAAACAAAATATTGCCCAAATTTCAAGTCAAACGCTCTATTTCAGCTTGTAATAGTTGAAAATAGAGCGTTTGATTTATATTTTGACGTTATCCATTCAAATGAACTACTTCAGAAAAATTGTTAATTGAGTAATTAATTGGGTAGAGATAAAATAGCTTTTGCCTTCTACTTACCAGCTAATTTATTTTATCTCAAATATTTGTTTGTTCTCTTTATAACCTTTCACCATTACTTTTAATCACCTGTTTGTACCAATCAAAAGATTGCTTTTTCATTCTTTTTAGACTTCCCTTTCCTTGATTATCTTTATCCACATAGATCATGCCATATCTTTTTTCCATTTCTCCTGTGCCAGCAGAAACTAAGTCGATAATCCCCCAAGGCGTATAGCCAATTAGATTTGCCCCATCTAAACAGATAGCATCTCTCATATTCTCAATATGTTTTTTCAAATAACTAATTCGATACACATCATTAATTGTAGAACCAGTTATTTTATCAACTGCACCTAACCCATTTTCGACAATAAAAAGGGGCATTTCATACCTTTCATTAAGCCAGTTAATTGCATATCTTAATCCAAGAGGATCAATATGCCAGCCCCAATCCGACTTTTCTAAATAAGGATTTTGCACAAGATCTTTTGATTCATTGTAATCAAAGTACGGTTCTTTTCCACTCCCCTTCACTGTAAATGACATATAATAACTAAGCCCAATATAATCGACAATTCCATCACCTATAATCTTTTCATCCTCTTTTGTTCTATCTATAGAATAGCCTTTTCGCTCAATATAGGTGTTGATATAGCTTGGGTAAGATCCTCTACATTGAACATCTGCGAACCAATAACGGCGCTGCATAGCAGTGTTGGCGGCCAAAATATCTTTAGGATTACACGAATAAGGATAGATTGGTGCCATCGCAATCATACACCCGATTTGAAATTTCGAGTTAATTTTGTGTCCGATATTGACTGCAAGAGCACTTGCCACAAGCTCATAGTGAGCCGCTTGATACATGACTTTCTCCCGATCCTCATCCGCTGTATAAACTAACCCCGAATTTGTAAATGGTGGGAAATCCTCATCAAAATTCGCTTGATTATTAATTTCATTAAAGGTCATCCAATACGTCACTTTATCTTTGTATCGTTCAAAACACGTAGTTGCAAATCGAACAAAAAAATCAATTAATTTTCTATTCCTCCAGCCTCCATATTTTTCCACTAAATAATATGGCATTTCAAAATGCGATAAGGTAATAATTGGCTCAATATTGTATTTTAAACATTCGTCAAACAAGTCATCATAATAGTTTAAGCCTGCTTCATTCGGTTTTTCTTCATCTCCATTTGGATAAATTCTTGTCCATGCGATAGAGGTACGAAAGCATTTTAAACCTAGTTCCGCAAGAAGTTTAATATCTTCTTTGTAATGATGATAAAAATCAATTGCTTCATGATTCGGATAATTTTCGCCTTCTATTACGCCCTTTGTAATGCGCCTAGGCAAGGTAACTGATCCAGAAGTCATGACATCTGCAATACTTATCCCTTTACCATCCTCTTTCCATGCTCCTTCTAATTGATGTGCCGCTACCGCACCGCCCCAAAGAAATGTTTCGCTAAAAATTGCCATCTTATTCACCTAAAACCTCTCTCTTTTACAAAATTCAGTGTTCGCATGTATATAAAATTTCAAATATTCGATCTCTTAATTCCGGCTCTAATTTATTGATAATCGCTAGCTCAGCTAACAGATTAGTCGCTTCTTTTAATTCACACAATATATCATTTTTAGAGTCATAGTCCATTTCTGCTAGTCTAAGACATTCAACAATGCGGGCTATTTTATCGTTTGCCTGAATTTCTTCTGCTTTAATTTTGACAGACTGAGAAGTATTCGATAAAAACAATGGGTCAATAGCCAATCTATGAATAATTATCTGATGTACTCTCGATGCTGGCACGATTTCTTTATCTCCTGTTACGGCGATAGTGACTGTTTTTGTTGCCCAGCTAAAGGAGATGCTGGTAATACACCTTTTATCTCCTTCGTCCTCGATTAGCTCAAACTCATTTGAATCTCCTGGGAATATATGCCAATCTATCTGCTTGGGTAATTCTGTACCTGTTAGTGCTGGGGTTGGATCAAGGGGAATGATACTTCCAGCTTTTGCAAAAACAGGCATTGTGTCTAACGGTCTAAAAATTCCTATTTTTGTATCGCCTGAATATTGAACATCCGTAAAAAAATCAAACCATTCCCCTTCTGGAAACCAAACCTCTACTTTGGCTGTCTTATATTTATGATTTGTTTTGGACGTAATCGGCATAACCATTAACTCTGTCCCAAAAAAGTATTGGTTGGGAACATGATAGCTTTCTTCTTTCATTGGATAATGATAATACATTGGTGTAATCAACGGATAGCTTTCTTCATGAGTTTTAACATTCATTGTATACAGATATGGCAACATTTGATGACGTAACGTTAAAAATTTTTTCATGATTTGACATACAGTCTTTGAGAAAGACCATGGTTCCTTATTATTAAAAATGCTAGGCGAGCTGTGTAGGCGATTAATTGGACTGAATACACCAAACTGAATCCAACGTGTAGCTAATTCTTCATCATGATACCCTTGTCTATGCCCCCCTATATCATGACTCCACCATGTATAACCAATATTGGAAGCCGTGCTAGTAAAATAAGGTTGAAAAGCCAATGATTTCCATGAAATTACTGTATCTCCTGAGAAACCCACTGGAAATCTATGACTTCCTGGTCCAGCAAAACGTGACAGAATAATGTTATTTTTCCCAGACCTGTTTATATCTTTATAATGATAATGATTTAGTAGCCAAAGAGAATCAAAGTCAGTCATCTCACCCTCAATATCCTGCTGCCAATCAATCCACCAAAAATCAACACCTTGCTTTTCTAATGGATGATGTACATCTTCAAAATAGGTTTCTCTAAAGGCTTTATTTGACAAATCAAATATGGCTGGTTGCTCTTTTTCCTGATTTAACCCCAGTCGCTTACTTACTGTCGGATAGCAGTCTTCAAATGCTTGGATACCGTTGGCTGGATGCAGGTTCAGTGTTACTTTCAGCTTCTTTTTGTGTAACTTTTCTAAAAATGCTTCAGGATTTGGAAATAGTTCTTTATTCCAAGTATATCCTGTCCAGCCACTTCCAAATCTTTCAGGAACATCTGTAATATGCCAATCCATATCAATCACACTCACTGACAAAGGAACCTCTTGTTCTTGAAAGGTGTCCATTAACTCCAAATAAGTTTCTTCTGAATACTTCCAATAACGACTCCACCAATTTCCCAAAGCATATCTTGGCAATAAGGGTGGCTGTCCAGTTAGATGAAAATAAGCCTTCAATGCTTTAAAATATTTCCGTCCAAAACCGAAGTAATAAAAATCGAATCCTTCCCCTTCCCGAAGTATCGGGTTATCCTCTTCATCTAACGCAAAGCTGCTTGAATCATCTAGAATAGCAAAACCATTTTTACTAATAATTCCTTCAGATAATTCTATCGCTCCATCCGTTCTATCCAGTGTTTTAACAGTTCCTTTTAATGTGTTAAATTTTTCGCCAAAATACCAACGATTTCGATACTGGGACAAATTATTCCTAGATTCAATAAATAAATTTTTTGCAGAAAATTTTCCTTTTTTAAAATAAACATGAATTGCATCAGTCAGTATCTCTAATATTTCATCATTTTCAATCACTTCAAATTTTGGCGGACTAAATTCTCTATTTTGAACGATTTTTGTCCGTCTATCCTCAAAGTGGCCTTCAGATGAATATTCTAATCTGATTAATTCATTCGTTAAAATTGTGATTCGGTAGGTATCTCCTTGAAATACATTATTCATAATGACCTCCTAAAAAAAATATGATACAATGTGAGATAATAGTAAAAAATAGGTGGTGAACATAACATGAAAGAGTTTAGACAAGCACATTCCCATGGTGATTACTTGTTTCCTTTTGAAGTATTCAATCAGGCTTATACGATGGCCAACATACAAACTGTGTATATGCATTGGCATCAAGAAATTGAATGGATTTTCTGTGAAGAAGGTTCTATTTCTGTCTTTGTTAACGGAAAAAAATACATTGTGGAAAAAGGACAGATGCTTACAATTCCAGAAAAAGCCATCCATTATATAATTACAAATAGTGAATGTCATTACTACACATGTGTATTTCAAAAAAAATTACTCAAAATGGACGTATTAGATGGCATTACCTATCAATACATTTGTCCTTATATTAATGAAGAGCTAGAAATTGAGGCAGTAATACCTGATTCGACTCATGTTATAGAAAGCTTATTTAAAAAAATTTATACTGTCGAACATAACAGAGGCCTAACGTATCAATTAAAAATAAGATTGCTTTTACTAGAGCTGTTTTCTTACCTTATTGAAAATCAACATCTAAAGAAAAATGACAATTTCTTAAATACCGATGTCCAAATTCAAAAAATTTATGCGTATATCGAACAAAATTACAAAAAAAAAATTACAAATCAACAGTTATCTGCTTTGGTAAATTATAATCCTGAATATTTTTCAAGATATTTTAAAAAACAGTCTGGTTACAGTCCAACAGATTTCATTAACTACTATAGAATCGAACGTGCTTGTGACCTCTTATTCCATACAAAACTATCAATACTTGAAATAGGAATTGAATGTGGCTTTGAAAACTGCAGCTATTTCATTAAAAAATTTAAAAGCATTAAAGGACAATCACCAAAAAAATACCGTAAATTAATCTTAGACAATCACCTTTTAATGTCTAAGTGGTGATGATGAATTTTCACTATATTTGTTCCCCTTTTTCTTGTTTTAGTGCTAATAAGTCGGCACGTCTAACAAAAGGAAACCATATGAAATAAGGAAGAACAATATTCGTAACAATACTTAGTAATAAAACCCTCCAACCACCTTGTAGAAAGTCATTAAAGCCAAATGGCAAACCAAATATAACAGAAAATCCATTTAATTTTGGTACCAATCCTGTTGATATCGCTAAGTATGCGACAATATACATTAACGGAGCGCTAAATAAAAAGGGCACAATGAAATTAAAGTTAAGCATCAATGGTATCCCAAAATTCAAAGGTTCCCCAATTCCAAATATGGCTGGTCCAATTCCAAGTTTTCCAAACTCTCTAAACTGTTTTGATTTTGAGCGTAATAAATGAAGGCAAAGAGCAATTTGATAGCCGCCAAAATAAAAGATAGAAAAAAATGCTAATCCTGTAATATTGGGAAGTGGATTCCCAGCTGCAGCAGCTTGCATATTTTGTGTATCTAATGCTAATAAAATTGGCATATAAAAAGGACTTAATACATTTTGCCCATGAATTCCAAAAAACCATAAAACCTGTGCTAAGAAAGCAAAGAGCATTAAAGAAAATAAATTTCCTCCTACTGACTGTAACGGTGCTTGAATAGCTGTATAGATTAGTTGATGCAGACTTCCAGCTTGAGTAAACGTACAAATATAAGAAATACTACTAAAAATAATCGCTGATATTACAAAGGGAATAATACTTGCAAAAGTATTAGACACCGCAGAAGGGACGCTTTCTGGCATCTTAATTGTCAAATTTTTAAGCTTACATGTTTTGTAAATATATGCCGAAGAAATCGCAACTAGTATTGCAGTAAATGCTCCTTGAGAACCTAACCATGTTAAAGGAATCGCTGTTACTTCACTTTTTTGGATGATGTCTGAAGGCGTTAAAATCAAAAATCCCACTAGAGAAATTACACCTGCTGTCGCTCCATCATCATTTTTTAAATAACGGCTAGCAATATTTTTACCAATAAAAAAAGCCATATAGATAGAAAGCAGCCCTACCGTATAATTAAAGGCACTTAAAAAGATCGTTGTTAACCCAACTTCTTCAAAAAACTTAGAAACCGAGCCTAGAGGAATAACCGCTAAAATTAACGAAAAAGAACCAATAATCGTAATCGGTAAGGTAGACATCATCCCACTAGATAAGCCTTGCAATAAATTGTTATTGCTAATTTTCCCAGCAAAATCGGAAAAACGATCAAACATACTGGTAACTTCTTTTTTTATCTTTTCCATAAAAAATCCCATCCTTCTCATAATATAATTTTACCCTCGTGCACTTAATTCAAATCAGATATCTATTATTAATGTAAACCTTTTTATTTATTTATTCTTTACTATTTTTGACAGAATAATATAACTATTTTGACATTCATAGACAATTTTCTTATTTCAAGTTTATATAACATGAGTAGATAGTAAGCGTCCTATAGGACGCTTACGGTCAATCACAAGAGTCACAGGTTACTTCAAAAAAAAAAGACAACTTGACTCCATAACAAGTAGAACTGATAACACTAGCAAGAAAAAAAGCAGTTTGTAATAGAGAACGATATTTTAAATGCAAGCAGCGCTGAAATTCGGATGAAAAAATAAGTAATCAATGCCACTAAACATAAATACTCCATACATCAATATGTAGAAATTTTAGAAGACTATCACTAAACCTATTACTATCAATTACGTCCAATTGAAAATGAAGATGAGTTAGAAGCGATCATAAAAGAGTAATTTATCCATAATCAAAATACCTACGGTATCCGAAAACTGAAAGAATGTTAGCCAATCTTAGCTATAATTATTTGACGAAAAATCGGTTGGACCATGAAACAACAAGGATTGAAATCTATCTATACTATCGCTCATTTTAAAGTTTACCGAAAAACTGATAACGAAAGAGAGAAAGCGAATATATTGGATTGAGCCTTTACACTAGAGAATCACTTAGTGTTTTTTTCAGCTGAAAATGTCTCCACAAAATCAGTTGAAAAATACCCCACTTCATTTATCTTAACCACTGCTTTGTATCTTCTACTCGAAAAGAAGAACCACTTAGATCAAGTACGTGCGCCCGATGGGCGATTCGATCGACAATTGCAGCAATAAGCATGGGGACTTTGAATGTTTCTTCCCATCGTTCAAACTCCAAGTTGGATGTAATGATCATGGAACCATTGGTATTTCTATTAGAAAGCAGATTAAAGAGGATTTCACTACCTACCTGATCAAATGACACATAGCCAAGTTCGTCTAATATAACCAAGTCATATTTACTAAAACGGCGCTTATAGTAAGTCAGCTGGTTTGCACTCATTGCTTCTTTTAGTTCAATCACGAGATTAGGAATGCTTATAAATAAGACACTTTTTCCTGCTAGACAAGCCTCCATTCCTAATGTATTGGCTAAGTAAGTTTTCCCGACACCTGGATTTCCAATCAATATTAAAATCTCTTTTTGCTCGATAAATCGAAGTTCCTTCAGTTCTGTAATCTTTTTTCGAAGTTTTGGATCCAGGTGTGCAGTTAGATAGTGATCAAAAGTTACTCGGTTGGGCAGTTTTGATCCAGTAATCAGTCGTTGGATCCGGTTGCTTTTGCGATTCTCAAACTCAGCTTGTAACAGCATTTCTAGAAATCCCACATAAGATTCAGAAAGATCCAATGCTTCTTGGATCGCTTGTGTATAATTTTTTCGAATATGGGACAATTTCAAATGTTTTGTTAGTGTATCAATACTCATAACGACTCTCTCCCTAGATAAAGTTTCGTATAGGCCTGTACTTGAATTCTTGCGGCATTTACAGCTTTTGTTTTCGGCCGCTCGCTTAGTCTTTCTTGACGTTCTTCAAGTGCATCGGACTCTAGATGCTGCACCAGTTCTTCCAACGGGACTGCCTGGTAGAAGGTTAAACGTTCGATAAATCGCTTGGGATCATTTTGATAATATTGGAGAAAACAACGATGTAATCTCGGAATCCCCTGAAGAGCCAGTGAATGTTTGAGAGCCTTCGGCTTACGAGAAAATGTATGCAAGTAATGTTGGATTTGAATGGCATAATTCTTACTTTCTTTTTCAAGTAGATGCCGACAAAGGGAGCGTCAATAATTTTGTGTAAATG
Organism: uncultured Clostridium sp.; assembly: GCA_905192625.1. Taxonomy (GTDB): domain Bacteria; phylum Bacillota; class Clostridia; order Lachnospirales; family Lachnospiraceae; genus Lachnoclostridium. The sequence goes on from CAJJLI010000044.1 coordinate 9,416, forward strand.
GTTCTTCCCTACTGTAGATTGTTTCTAATTCTCCATCGGTTGACTCAGCATTTGT
>CAJJLI010000045.1 GCA_905192625.1 uncultured Clostridium sp.
TTGCCAGCCACTCACATTTTTTTGGCGAGATTTCCATAGGGCTTTAAGCGACTGCAACGGCAGCGGCGCTAATGGGACTCGAATGTGAAATTTTTATGGGAGAAGAAGACGCAAGTCGTCAAGCACTTAATGTCTTTCGCATGGAACTTCTTGGAGCAAAAGTACATGCCGTTACAAGTGGTACGAAGACATTAAAAGATGCTGTGAATGAAACGATGAGAGAATGGACAAAACGTGTCGATGATACTTATTATGTTCTAGGTTCCGTCATGGGACCACATCCATTTCCAACCATCGTGCGTGATTTTCAAAGTGTAATAGGGAAGGAAATAAAAGAACAATTGTTAAAGGTAGAAGGGAAATTACCGGATGCTGTGATTGCTTGTGTAGGCGGTGGAAGCAATGCAATTGGTGCATTTTATGAGTTTATAGGTGATTCTTGTGTAGAACTAATAGGTTGTGAAGCTGCAGGGCATGGTGTCCATACTGATATGCATGCGGCAACAATTACAAAAGGAAGTAATGGTATATTCCATGGTATGAAATCCATGTTCTGCCAAGATGAGTATGGCCAAATTGCACCGGTATATTCTATTTCAGCAGGACTTGATTACCCTGGAATCGGTCCAGAACATGCCAATTTGTTTTCTACTGGACGTGCAAAGTATGTGCCTGTAACGGATGATGAAGCTGTTAACGGATTTGAATATTTGTCAAAGATGGAAGGTATTATACCTGCCATTGAAAGTGCACATGCAGTTGCATATGCAAGAAAACTTGCGAAGGAGTTATCAAAAGACAAAATTATCGTAGTAAATATTTCTGGACGTGGTGATAAAGACGTAGCTGCAATTGCAAGGTATAAGGGGGTAACGATTAATGAATAGAATCAAGAATGCATTTGATCATGGAAAAGCGTTTATCGCATTCATAACTGGTGGAGATCCAGACCTTGATACGACGGAGGAGTTAATTGTTTCTTTGGAAGAGGCAGGTGCGGATTTAATAGAGATTGGAGTTCCTTTTTCAGACCCGATTGCAGAAGGGGAGGTTATTCAAGCAGCCAATGAACGGGCTTTAAAGTCTGGGTGTACCACAGACGCATTATTTCAGATGATAGAAAGGGTAAGAGATAAGGTAGCGGTGCCACTTGTGTTATTAACATATATCAATCCAATCTATACCTACGGGAAGGAGCGTTTTTTGAAACGTTGCAATGAATGTGGCATTGATGGAATTATTGTTCCTGACTTGCCTTATGAAGAAAAAGAAGAGCTAATTGACGATTGTGATACGAACAATGTTCATTTGATTTCACTTATTGCGCCTACTTCTAATGAGCGCATCGAGATGATTGCAAAAGACGCAAAAGGTTTTATATATTGCGTTTCTTCTCTTGGTGTCACAGGCGTTAGAGAGGATATTAAAACCGACCTATCGAATATGGTTGGTCGTGTAAAAAAAGTAACCAGTACACCATGTGCCATCGGATTTGGCATTTCTATACCCGAACAAGCAAAGGAGATGTCGAAACTGTCAGATGGGGTTATTGTAGGAAGTGCAATCGTTTCGTTAATTGAGAAATATGGTAAGGATTGTACAAAGCCTGTAAAAGAATATGTTAGAGAAATGAAATCATCCATTACGAATTAGTAGATACAACTTTAATTCCTATTGTTATTTTATGTAATTGTCGATAAAATAAAAGAAATAGGAGGGAAGTATGTATGGGTATTTTAAAAAAATATAGAGTCCGCATACTAGCGATTGTCGTATGGTTATGTATCTGGCAAGGATTTAGTTGGTATGTTGGTAATGAAATATTAATAGCCTCGCCAATGGATGTGTTACTAGCGCTATTTGAGTTGTTACAAGACAGAGGGTTTTACCTTTCTATCATTCATTCGGTGGCTAAAATCGCATTCGGCTTTTTACTAGCTGTTGTAATTGGAATTTTGCTAGCCTTATGCTCTAGTGTTACTGTTTTTTTAAGTGAAATGATTGCAATACTCATACGTTTGATTAAATCAATTCCTGTGGCTTCGTTTGTCATTTTAACATTGCTGTGGGTACGTTCGCAAAACTTATCAATTATAATATCATTTTTCATGGTCTTGCCGATTATATACCTAAATGTTTTAAATGGTATACAACACACCGATATTAAATTGCTTGAAATGGCAAAAGTTTTTAATCTTAGTTTTTTAAGAAAGATGCGCTATATTTATTTGCCTGCAGTTATGCCATATTTCACAGCTGCTTGCTCTGCTAGCTTAGGACTTTGTTGGAAGGCTGGTATAGCAGCAGAAGTGATTGGTCTACCAATCAACTCCATTGGAGAAAAATTGTACGAAGCAAAGCTTTACCTAATGACCAAAGAATTATTTGCATGGACGATTGTAATTGTTTTCATTAGTATTGTATTTGAGAAGTTTATTATGGCAATCATAAGAAAAATAGAACAATATATTTTAAATGGATTTTTGTGATAGACTTCCAATATGAAGTGATGAAACAAGCATAATAATGAAGAGTATTTAAATTAGAAAGGGAATACGATGTCTATTATAGTAAATCATATTACAAAGTCCTATCATGGCCAAAAGGTATTAAATAATATATATTTTGAAATTAAAGAAAATAGTTGTACTTGTATCATGGGACCATCTGGTGAAGGAAAGACCACGTTACTTCGTATCCTAATGGGTTTGGAAAAACCAGATGATGGTAGTGTAGAAGGTATCAAGGGAGAGAAGTTATCTGTTGTTTTTCAGGAAGATCGTCTTTGTGAGGAGTTGGATGCGGTTACAAATGTAACTATGGTATTAGGAAAAGATAAAAGTACGAATTCTATCATTGAGGAGTTTGATAAGGTGGGCTTGTGCAATTATTTTGGTAAGCCAGTTAGTAAATTAAGTGGTGGAATGAAAAGACGAGTGGCAATTCTTAGATCCTGTTTAATGGATGCGGATATTTATATAATGGATGAACCGTTTAAAGGTCTTGATGATGAGTTAAAAAGAAATGTGATCTCTTATGTGAAAAATAAGTTAAAAGGAAAAACCTTAATCGTTGTAACCCACGATATATCGGAAGTTGATTTATTAGAAGCAGAACTTATTTATTTAAATCGGAATAAGGAAATGAATCAATCTTAGGTTTATCAAAGTTTACACCAAACTCACTTCTTCTTGTTAAAATGGAGAACTATAATCAGATACTAAATTTGGTTTGGGCTCTATACATACATATGATTTCATGAGAAGAATCTTTCTAAAATGTGCAATGATTGCTTGAAACTTCCTTTAACTAATGCTTTCCATATGTATGCTTTCGTGCTATAATAGCCGAATATAAGTAAACAGATTAGTTAGATCAAGGTAGTTTATATCGTGAAAAACTATAGTTATTAATTGGAAGAATGGATATAATTTAGGAGGAAGTAGTTATGCACATCACATTAACCGGGAATCTTGGTAGTGGGAAATCAACAATTTGTAAGATACTAGAATCAGAGTATAGTTATGAAATATATTCAACAGGGACGGTTCAAAGAAAGCTTGCAGAAGAATTGGGGATTAGCGTATTAGAGATGAACCAACTTATGTGTAAAGATCGTAAATATGACACAATGATTGATGAAAAAACCATAAAAATTTCAAAAGAGAATAAGGACAAGGCAATTGTGTTTGATTCTAGACTTGCTTGGAATTTTGTGAATCCATCCTTTAAGGTGTTTTTATCTGTGAGTTTGGCAGTTGCAGCAGAGCGTGTATACGGAGATAACCGTGGAAATGTTGAAAAATATACCTCAGTAGAAGATGCTAAAAATCAATTAAAATTAAGAGCGGAAACTGAGAAAGTGCGTTATAAAGATATTTATAATTTGGATTATTTTAATTTTACAAACTATAATTTAGTTTTAGATAGTACGTATTGTACACCAGATTTGTTAGCAAGTATTATCGTAAAGGAAGCAGCATCCAGCGAAAATACTAAAACAAATGGAACTAAAATTCTTATGTCTCCAAAACGTCTTGGAATTGACATTCCAATGAAAGAGTTTAATAAAGAAACGTATTATTTGGATGGCGAGGTAGTTGTAACCTTGGAAGATAATGAATATAAGGTCATAAAAGGTATGGAAATAGTGGAAGAGGCAGCAAACAAAGGAATTCCATTTGTTAATGTTTCAATTAACTAAATTTACTAGATGGAAAAATCGCTAGTATTTTAAACGGTTTTATCGTCTGGTATAAGTTGTATTGATTATTACGGCATATAACATTTTCATTTACAAACAATAGTATCAGTTTACTAATTCTTTAAAAATTGATGCGAGGTGATTGTTTGGAAACGAAAGAATTTTTAACTAAAAAGAACAAGAAATTGATAATCACCATTGGGACTATAGTGGCAGTGTATCTGGGATTTAAATACCTTTTGCCTTTATTTGTCCCATTTATATTCGCCTATTTTGTTGCGTGGTTACTACGGCCAATCGTTAGTTATCTTCATAAACGATTAAGAATACCTGTAGCAGTTGGGGGTAGTTTAAGTCTATTATTGTTACTTATAATGGTCGGAACTTCCGTTTTTTATGTTGGCCGTATGTTTATTAATCAGTTGATTCTTTTCTTAAAAAATATGCCTATATACGAAGCTTATATTTCAAATCAAGTGGAATATTTATGTGTAGGTGGAGACCGATTGTTAGGGTTGAGTAGTGGTACTATGAGAGGTTTTTTTAATAACAGTATGCAATCTCTTTTATCGATGATTCAAAATACCTTATTACCCAAAATGACAATGCAGACTTTAAAAGTTGCAATCGGCGCATTTGAGATTTTTACATTAATAATTATAGTATTAGTTTCAATTGTGTTATTTATTAAAGATATGGAGAGTTATAAGGACGGTTTCCGCAAATCACCTTTTTACGCGAAAATTCATAAGGTGACGAAAAAACTATCCTCTACAGGAACTGCTTATATTAAAACACAAGCCATTATAATGTTTATTATTGCTGTAATATGTGTCGTTGCTCTTTTTATCATTAAAAACCCGTTTGCCATTTTAATAGGCTTAGTGATTGGAGTGTTAGATGCCTTCCCAATTCTAGGGAGCGGCATGATTTTGGTTCCATGGAGTATAGTGCTAGTCTTTCAAAAAAATTATTTTGATGCAGCGGTTTTAATGAGTGCTTTTTTAATTTGTCAATTTGTCCGAGAAATCGTTGAGCCAAAACTTTTAGGAAATAAGCTTGGAATTAAGCCAATCTATAGTATGATGGCAATGTATATTGGGGTTCAGTTATTTGGGTTTGCAGGATTTTTCTTAGGACCCTTTGGACTTGTGATTATTCGTACTGTAGTTAAAACGTACACGTAATGTAGTTAAAACGTACACGTAATGTAGTTAAAACGTACACGTAATGTAATTAAAGCTTACACGTAATGTAATTAAAACGTACATGTAATGAGAGAATATAAATAATTAAATTTGTAAGATACTATTTTAAATTAGGTAAGAACTTATTTATATATATAAAGTTGAAACCTATATAAAAAAGGAAACATGCCGAATAAGCACTTTGCGAAGATAAATATATTGCTATGAAAGTGCTTCGGTACGTTTTTGAAGGAGTAATAACACATAGGAAAAAAGTTTTATTTTATGAATCAAAATTGCCATGAAGTGTATAAAAAGGTATGTATAAAACGTATAAAAAAGACATGCATGTTACGTAAATTTGCTTGACAAAAAAGGGTGAGTGGAATAGAATCATAAACATGTAAGCGTTGAAAAGGGATAGTATATAGCAGCCTTCATTTCAGAGAGAGAATTAAAGGTGTGAAATTCTTATGAAGTGTTATAGAACCTGCCTTTGAGCACTATATGAAAGTATAGCGTATGCCGGCGTTAACGGTAGAAAGAGAATTGATGTAGTAATAGAGTAAAGTTTTAAGTCTATTACCTACACAATTAATTAGGGTGGTACCGCCGATTTTTTCGGTCCCTTTCTTAAGGGACTTTTTTTATTGTCTAAACATAATTTTAGTGTAAATAGAGTAAAAGGTCCCAAGTTTAATAAACTATAAGTAAAGGAGATTAGTATGGGAAACGATAAAAAATTAGTTGAGTCCATTACATCTATGGAAGAAGATTTTGCTAAGTGGTATACAGATGTAGTTAAAAAGGCAGAATTAATCGATTATTCAGGAGTAAGAGGTTGTACAATTTTTAGACCTGCAGGTTATGCAATTTGGGAGAATATACAAAAAGAACTGGATGCTAGATTTAAGGCAACTGGAGTAGAAAATGTATATATGCCAATGTTTATTCCAGAAAGTTTATTAAATAAAGAAAAAGATCATGTTGAAGGTTTTGCACCAGAAGTTGCATGGGTGACTCATGGTGGTGGAGAAGAATTACAGGAAAGATTATGTGTACGTCCAACTTCAGAGACTTTATTCTGTGATTTTTACTCAAATATAATTGAATCATACCGTGATTTACCAAAGTTATACAACCAATGGTGTTCTGTTGTCCGTTGGGAAAAGACAACTAGACCATTTTTACGTACTTTAGAATTCTTATGGCAAGAAGGGCATACAGCACATGCAACTGCAGAAGAAGCAGAAGAAAGAACAATTCAAATGCTTAACTTGTATGCAGATTTTTGTGAAGACGTATTAGCTATTCCTATGGTTCGTGGTAAAAAAACAGACAAAGAAAAATTTGCAGGTGCTGAGGCTACGTATACAATCGAAGCTTTAATGCATGATGGTAAAGCTTTACAATCTGGAACTAGCCACAACTTTGGAGATGGTTTTGCAAAAGCGTTTGACATTAAATATACAGACAAAGAGAATAAACTTCAGTACGTACACCAAACTTCATGGGGTATGACAACTCGTTTAATTGGTGCCCTAATTATGGTGCATGGCGATAACAGTGGTTTAGTTCTTCCACCAAGAATTGCACCTACTCAGGTTATGATTGTTCCAATTATGCAAAAGAAGGAAGGCGTGCTTGAAAAGGCTGCTGAGTTAAAGGAAAAACTAAGTGCTTTCCGAGTAAAAGTGGATGATTCTGATAAGAGCCCAGGGTGGAAATTCTCTGAACAAGAAATGAGAGGTATTCCTGTTCGAGTGGAACTTGGACCAAAAGATATTGAAGCAAACCAAGCAGTTATCGTACGTAGAGATACGAGAGAGAAAACAATTGTATCCTTGGATGAAATTGATACTAAGTTAAAAGAAATTTTAGATAGTATGCAAGTTGATCTTTTAGAAAAAGCAAGAGAGCATCGTGATGCTCACACATATGAAGCGAAAACCATGGATGAGTTTGCGGATACGGTAGCAAATAAACCAGGTTTTGTAAAAGCAATGTGGTGCGGAGACCAAGCTTGTGAAGATGAAATAAAAGAAAAAACAGGTGCAACATCTCGTTGTATGCCTTTTGCACAAGAGCATATTTCAGATACTTGTGTATGTTGTGGCAAGAAGGCAAAAAGTTTAGTTTATTGGGGTAAAGCATACTAGAATGCATAAATACGTGAGAAGAGAAAATCTTCCACAATTTAGAGATGCCAAAAAGGTATCATAGGAGTGAATTATGGATAAACGTAATTTAACCCTTCTGACAGATTTTTATGAAATAACAATGATGCAGGGGTATTTTAAAAATAAAATAAATGATATTGTAGTTTTTGATATGTTTTATAGAACGAATCCATCAGGAAGTGGTTATGCGATTTGTTGTGGACTTGAGCAGGTTATTTCCTATATTAAAGAGTTGAATTTCTCATATGAGGATATTGAGTATCTTAGAGACTTAGGAATATTTGATGAAGATTTTCTTGATTATTTAGCAGGTTTTCATTTTACAGGTAGTATTTACGCGGTTCCAGAAGGAACGGTGGTGTTTCCGATGGAACCTCTTGTCAAGGTAGTAGCGCCAATAATGGAAGCTCAATTGATTGAGACTGCGATTTTAAATATTATCAATCATCAAAGTTTAATAGCAACAAAAGCGTCCAGAGTTTGCTATGCAGCTCGCGGTGAAGGTGTTATGGAGTTTGGTCTAAGAAGAGCTCAAGGACCAGATGCAGGTGCTTATGGGGCAAGGGCTGCAGTGATTGGCGGATGTGTTGGAACTAGTAATGTATTAGCAGCGAAAATGTTTAAAGTTCCTGCTTTAGGAACCCATGCTCATAGTTGGATTATGAGTTTTGAAGATGAAATAACTGCTTTTCGTACGTATGCTTCACTTTATCCAAATAACGCTACCTTACTAGTGGATACTTATGACACATTGCGTTCTGGTGTGCCAAATGCGATTAAGGTCTTTCAAGAGTTAAAAGAGGCAGGAAATATGCCAACCAACTATGGGATTCGTCTGGATAGTGGCGATTTATCATACTTGTCCAAAAAAGCTCGTAAAATGTTAGATGAAGCTGGATTTACGGATGCTTCTATTTGCGCATCCAGCGATTTGGATGAATACTTGATTGATTCTTTAAAGACTCAAGGGGCTAAGATCAATTCTTGGGGAGTAGGGACGAACTTAATTACTTCAAAAGATTGTCCAGCATTTGGTGGAGTTTACAAATTAGCAGCAATTAAAAAAGATGGAAAATTTGTCCCTAAAATAAAATTAAGTGAAAATCAATGGAAAATAACAAATCCAGGCAATAAGACCGTGTATCGCGTATATGACAAAGATACCGGAAAGATTCGAGCAGATTTAATTGCCTTTGCAGATGAAAAATTTGATGAAGGCAATCCGTTGTTATTATTTGATCCAATGGCGACTTGGAAAAAGACATATCTAAAACCGAATACGTATACGTTAAAGGAATTATTAGTACCAATTTTTGTTGATGGTAAATGTGTTTATGAATCTCCAAGCGTTATGGATATAAGAGAGTATTGTCAAAGTGAATTAAGCACATTATGGGATGAAACAAGACGTTTAATCAACCCGCATGATGTCTATGTGGATTTATCCAATGAACTTTATCAGACAAAATGTCGGTTAATTGATGGATACAATTATAGTGGCGAGCGTTAACTTTAACTAAAGAATTAAGAGAGGACTGGATATAGTATGGAAAGAAGAATAGGTACAGTATCAATGGGAATTCGTTGCCCAATCATAAGAGAAGGCGATAATTTAGCAAACATCGTAGTGGAAAGCGTATTAGCTGCCAAAGAAGAAGGGGTAGAGTTACGTGATCGTGACATTATAGCTGCGACAGAATCCATTGTAGCAAGAGCTCAAGGTAACTATGCAACAGTTGATGCTATCGCTGCCGATGTAAAAGAAAAATTGGGTGGAGAAACAATTGGCGTTATTTTTCCAATCCTATCTAGAAATCGTTTTTCAATCTGTCTAAAAGGAATCGCAAA
>CAJJLI010000046.1 GCA_905192625.1 uncultured Clostridium sp.
TGATGTCCTACTATTCGCAATCGGTGGATATGGACACGGTCATGATGTTCGTTGGGTGTTCGAGCATGCCACGAATCCACTAGCAAAGAAGAAGCATTGGCAAAAATGCGATTGGGTATGTATGCTCAATTTCGTGAAGGCAGTGCATGGCATGATTTAAAAGACGTTGCCCGTAGTATTACGGAAGAAAATATTGATACACGTTTTGCTATGCTAATTTCAGATGATACACATCCACATACATTAATGGAAGATGGTCACTTAGATCACATTGTAAGAAGAGCTGTGGAAGAAGGCATTGATGTGCTAACGGCGATTCAAATGGTTACGATAAACTGCGCTCAGGCATTTCATATGGATCAGGACCTAGGCTCTATTACACCTGGGAAATGTGCTGATATTGTATTCATTGATAATTTAACCGATTTAAATGTAAATGAAGTAATTATCGATGGAAATGTTGTAGCGAAAGATGGGAAGATGTGTATTGAACTTAAGAAGTATATATTCCCTGAAAAAGCAACAAATACAATGCACATCAAAGAAACGATTACTCCAGATTCCTTTAAAATAGAAACAAAAAAACAAGAGTATGCAGAAGTACGTGTAATTGAAATCATACCTGAAAAGGTTGGAACATATGAACGACATGTGAAAGTTCCTGTAAAAGATGGATACATTCAAGCAGACCCGATTCAGGATGTGCTAAAGGCGGTTGTATTTGAACGTCATAAGTATACAGGGACGAAAGGTTTTGGTTTTGTAAAAGGATTTCGTATTAAAGATGGAGCGATGGCTTCTACCGTTGCCCATGATGCACACAACTTACTAGTTGTGGGAAGTAATGATGTTGATATGGCAATTGTAGCGAATGCACTTGTAGAATGCGGCGGTGGTATGGCGGTTGCACAAGGTGGAAAACTAATCGGTGTATTACCTTTACCAATTGCTGGATTAATGAATGATAGGCCAGTAGATGAGATGGCTAAAATGGTTGCAGAAGTGACAAAGGCATGGGAGGTAATTGGATGTGATATTGTTTCACCATATATGACAATGGCATTAATTCCACTTGCTTGTTTACCAGAGTTAAGATTAACAAATCGAGGCTTGGTGGATTGCACGACATTTCAATTTGTATCGTTGGAAGTAGAATAATATAAAGTAAATGGTGTCAGTTTGATAACTTTGAGGTATGTTAATACTTACTAGTTACAGATTGGCACCTTTTTTTAATAGTTACGTAGATATAGGGGTTATATTTAATAGAGAAATTCTAAATTGTAACCAATTTACATTCCAGAGGTTAAAATTAAAAGTCTTACAAAAATAAATGAATGTGTATTCTTATTATAGTAAAGAATCACGAATTTAGCATTCTCTAAAAAAACGCTTATGAAAGAATTTAAAATATTGTAGAATAGGATTGGCTAATTTAGAAAGCAAAGAATAATAAGTAAGTGAAATTAATAGATAATGTAGTGAGATTGTACACAAACAGTGGTAGATCGCAACGAGGTTATGCGAGTACTTACTGTTATTTTTTTGCACAATTAAATCAAAGGAGGAAAAAATTATGCCACAAAATAAAAGAGAAAGTTTTATTTTTACAGTTATGATGTGTTTTTTTATGGTGCTTTGGATGAGTATCTATAATGTATCCATGCATTTAGGTGAGTTTTCAATGGAGAGTATTAAGGAAGCGTGGTTAGGGTTTCCGATTGCGTACATAGTTGCAATGTGTCTTGACTGGTTTATAGTTTCAAAAATTGCGAAAGGATTTGCATTTCGCTATTTAGTAAGTTATGAAAGTAGTAATCTTAAGAAAGCCCTTGCAGTTTCTAGTTGTATGGTCATTCCAATGGTAATCATCATGTCTTTATATGGTGGTTTGGAAGCATGCATTCATTCAGGTTCATGGAATCACTTATTCATCATTTGGCTTACCAATATTCCAAAGAACTTTATAATGGCACTGCCACTTCAAATTATTTTAGCGGGGCCAATTGTTCGGTTTTTGTTTAGAAAGGCCTTTCCAGTTGGAAAAGTGTTAGCTTAATTTAGCAAAAAAGAGGATATCGTTTAGTTCGCTTTGGAATTCATATCCTAATTGAAATTAAAGGGTAGTAAAAAATTGTAAGACAATGTTGATTTTAAAGTCTTATAATGCTATCCTTTAATTATATAATAAATATGATATAAAGCGAAAATGACATAAGCGTTGTAATTATAACGCTTATCCTGCTAAGTATGATGCCTCAGGATAAGTACTATCGATTAATCTTATAATTTCTCTAGGTTTTTTTATTCTTTGTTCTTATATTTTGGACTTCTTACATCATATTCTTATAGTTATATTCCATTTTGTACTGTTTGTACTTCAAGTTCGCATTACTCCATGGAATTTCAGTTCATCCCTCAAGTTCGCATTACTCTATCGTTTTTCAGTTCATTCTTCAAGTTTGTATTATTCCATCGAATTTCAGTTCATCCATAAAGTTCGTATTATTCCTTCGTGTCTCTAGTTCGTGCCTCCTAATTTCCTGTTCTTAATTTTTGATTACTACTCTCTTTATTTAAATTACTCCTTTGTTATTTGACATAAGACATACGAGTTAAAATTACAAGCATATAACAAAACCATATCTCCTTGACAAAAAGATAAAATACAATTATAATTACACATCATTTGCGAATTATTTGCAAATCTTGAAAGGTGTGATATTATGAAAAAGTATGCCACGGGTCAAAGAGAGATACTATTATCTTTTTTAAGAGAGCGTCCGGATCAACAATTTTCGATAGAAGAAATATCCGAACAATTGTGTATCGGAAACGTGATTAGTCTAAGTACGATTTATCGTAATATAAATAAATTAGTGGAAGAAGAGGCTGTTAGACGCTTTGCAAAGGAAGGCAGTCGTAAGTTTTTATATCAATTTATTGGAGATGGAACTTGCAGTGAGCATTTGCATTTTACATGCAATGTCTGCGGACAGATATATCATATGAATGATGAATCAATGAAACTAATTTTATTATCTGCGTTGCAAAATGATTTTATAATAGATAAAAAAAAGAGCATGCTTTATGGATTATGTAGAAACTGCAAATAAGAAATCATTCAAAAAGCTAGTGTAATAGCAAGTGTAATTAAAGTTTTATAAAAGTTAGAAAGAGAGGAATAGTATGGTGAGAAAAAACCTAATAACGTTAATTCTATGTGTTGTACTTAGTTTCACCACATTCTTTTCGTTTCTATTTATAGCAACAAATACAGAACATACTCATGTAGGAAATGCATGTCACACATGTCTAGAGATTCATACATGCATCTCTTTTTTAAATAGTATCTCTAGTGTAGGGGCGTTATCCTTACTTATATTAGGGCTATTACTTTTTATATATCATAGGAATTGCCCCACAAAAGATTTGCGTAGGTTTTCAACACTTGTTTCGTTAAAGGTAAAACTAGTGATTTGATACTTATTAAGGTTAACTTAATAATACAATCAAATCAGGAGGTTTTTAATGACAAGATTTAAATTAATATCAGTCTTTATGACTTTAATAATGGTCATAGGGGGTCTTACTGGGTGTTCCAATAAGGACAGCAATGGTTCAAGCGCTGGTAATCAAGTTAATAATAATGTTAGAGAGAATAAAAAATTCAGTGTAGTTAGTACAATATTTCCACAATATGATTGGGTACGTCAGATCCTTGGTGAAAACAGTGATAATTACGAGCTTACATTACTGTTAGATAATGGAGTGGATCTTCATAATTATCAACCAACAACGGATGATATTATTAAAATATCCACCTGCGATATGTTTATCTATGTTGGTGGAGAATCGGATTCCTGGGTAGAGGATATTTTAAAAAATTCTATGAATGAGGATATGGTGGTAATTAATTTGCTTGATGTTCTAGGAGACTCTGTGAAAGAAGAAGAAATTAAAGAGGGAATGGAGCATGATCATGACCATGCCCATGGACCAGAGGATTTTGAGGATGAAGAAGTATTGGATCGTCCCCTTTCTGATTGGGCTGGCGAGTGGCAATCTATTTATCCATATCTTCTTGACGGTACCCTTGATGAAGTGCTAGAGCAAAAGGCAAGCGAGGATGAAAAGACAGTTGACGAATATTATGAATATTACAAAACTGGCTATGAAACGGATGTAGAAAAAATTGAAATTCGTGATAATACAATTACATTTTATAAAAATTCAGTGGCATCTACCGCAAGCTATGAGTATAAGGGCTTTGAAATATTAACTTATGAGTCTGGAAATAAAGGAGTGCGTTATCAGTTTGAGGCAATTGGTGATACCAATGGTGCTCCTAGATTTGTTCAGTTTAGTGATCATATGATAGAACAAAGTAAATCCGAGCATTTTCATATCTATTTTGGAAATGAAGGGTTTGATGCCTTATTAGAGGAGATGGATAATTGGCCAACCTACTATGAGGAAGGTTTGAGTGGGTCAGAGATTGCAAAAGATATGATTGCCCATGAACATGAGACGGAACTCGATGAGCATGTGTGGTTATCTTTAAAAAATGCCAAAGTAATTACAAGCTATATTGCAGATCAGTTAAAAGACTTAGATGTAGAGAATGCAAGTATTTATGAAAAGAATTTAAACTCATATCATACGGAACTTAATGCCTTAGATAAAAAATATAAAGAGGTCGTAGAAAATGCGGCTTGCAAGACATTATTGTTTGGGGATCGTTTCCCATTTCGTTATTTAGTAGATGATTATGGATTAGACTATTATGCGGCGTTTTCTGGTTGTTCTGCAGAAACAGAGGCAAGTTTTGAAACAATCATCTTTCTTGCAAATAAAGTGGATGAACTTGATTTAAAGAATATTATGGTAATTGAAACTTCTGACCAATCCATTGCAAAGACAATTTCTCAAAGTACAAAAGGTAAAAATCATAGTATATTTACCTTAGATTCTATGCAATCGGTAACTACTTCTGATATCACATCAGGTGCAAGCTATCTTTCCATCATGGAAAGCAATCTTGATGTGCTAAAAGATGTGTTGAATTAGGGGGAGGTTATTATGGCATTACTTACTTGTTCTAATATATCCCTAGGTTATGAAGGAAAGAAAATCGTTGAAGATATAAATTTCTCTGTGAATACTGGAGACTATCTGTGTATCGTTGGTGAGAACGGTTCCGGAAAAAGTACACTAATGAAGACCTTATTAAACTTAAAGACACCGATGGAAGGAAGTATCGTGACAGGTGATGGTCTAAAACAAGAGGAAATAGGATATCTTCCACAGCAAACCGTCGTTCAAAAAGATTTTCCAGCTTCTGTACGTGAAATTGTATTGTCTGGATGCTTGAATCGTTGTGGAATGCGACCATTTTATAGCAAAGAAGAAAAACAACTAGCAGTTACGAATATGGAGAGACTTGGTATTCGTCATTTAACAAAACGATGCTATCGTGAACTGTCAGGTGGACAGCAGCAAAGAGTGCTATTAGCAAGAGCGTTATGTGCGACTAGAAAACTTCTATTATTGGATGAACCAGTTGCAGGTCTAGACCCAAAGGCTATGGCGGATATGTATGAAATTATCAAATCTCTTAATTCTGAGGATGGGATTACTGTAATAATGATTTCCCATGATATTAAAGCTGCAGTAAAATATGCAAGTCATATCTTGCATATTAGTAAGAAGCCATTATTTTATGGTGATAAAAAGGACTATCTTGCATCCGATATTGGAAAACATTTTGGAGATTTTATCGGAGGTGACGTTCAATGATAGAAATAATAAATAAACTAAGCCTTTACTTTCAATATCCCTTTGTTCGATATGCGGTTATTGTTGGGGTTTTAATTGCTCTTTGCTCCTCACTTTTAGGGGTAACCCTTGTACTAAAGAGATTTTCCTATATTGGAGATGGTTTGTCACATGTTGCATTTGGTGCTGTGGCAATATCGACAATATTAAATGTGTCCAATAATATGCTTTTGGTAATGCCCATCACAGTAATTTGTGCGGTGTTATTACTACGAACTGGTCAAAATGCCAGAATAAAAGGAGATGCCGCAGTTGCAATGATTTCTGTAGGATCTCTTGCAATTGGTTATCTTTTAATGAATTTGTTCTCGACTTCATCAAATTTAGCAGGGGATGTATGTAGTACTCTGTTTGGTTCTACTTCTATATTGACCTTAACGCTAAATGAGGTATGGTTATGCATTGCGATGTCGATATTAGTGATTGCTGTGTTTGTGATATTTTACAATAAAATATTCTCAGTTACCTTTGATGAAAATTTTACGAAAGCAACTGGAACAAATGCAAATATATATAATTTGTTGATTGCTATTATTACGGCAATAATCATTGTTTTGGCAATGAATTTGGTTGGCTCCTTATTAATTTCAGCCTTAGTTATTTTTCCAGCATTGTCAGCAATGCGAGTATTTAAAAGCTTTAAAGCAGTTATTATTTGCTCTGCCTTAACCTCTGTTATTTGTGCGACAATTGGTCTATTAGTTTCGATCCTTGCGGGTACGCCAGTAGGATCTACAATTGTTGCTGTTGATATTGTAGCGTTTGGACTTTTTAGTCTACTAGGAGTGCTATTAAGGAGGAGTCGATGAGTAAAAAATTATCTTTAATTTTAACAGCCTTGTTTCTTTGCTTTCTTTTCATCGGTTGTGAAAAAAATGAAAATGGTAGTCAAAGCCGTACGAATGATGTGAGTAAACAAGATGATATTACGATTACACCAGAGGTAGAAGATGTTTTTGTTAGTAATACCGAACAATTAGAGGAGATAAGTACTAATACTGAGAGTGGAGTTGATGTAGATTTGACTGCACTTAGTAGTACAATGGTATACGCTGAAGTATATAACATCACATTTTATCCAGAAAAATATATCGGAAAGACTGTAAAAATGAGAGGTAAGTATTACGCGGGATATTATGAGGAAACAGGAAAGTACTATCACTATGTCATGATAGAGGATGCAGCGGAATGTTGCCAGCAGGGACTTGAATTTATATGGAATGGTGATCACACATATCCAGAGGATTACCCAGTAGATGGTACAGAAGTTGAAGTTGTAGGTACTTTTGGTACTTATGAGGAGTTAGGTGCAAGCTATTCCTATATTTCCACAGATGAGATAAGTATAATAGAATAAATAAGAACATTTTATATACAGGCAAGTAAAGAGGATGATTCTTTTACTTGCCTGTGTTTTATTACATATATTGTTAATAAATGCAGAATCAATAGCAATGTTAGAAGATAAAAATTTACCTGTTCAATTTGAGAATGATAACCCTGTCTTTTCTTGTGTAGACAAAGAAATGACCATACGAATTATCCAAAATCTCATACGTAATAGTGCATCCCACGCAAGTGGTGATATTCGTGTACAAATTATCGAAAATATTGATAAGGCTGTTATTTTATTTAAGAACTTTGTGGATAAAGAAGTTAATATTGATGTGAATCGTTTATTTGAACGTTTTTACACTGGGGATAAATCAAGAAGTAAGACGACAGGGCTGGGGTTGTCTATCGTTAAATTGCTTACGGAACAAATGGGAGGTTTCGTTACTGCAAATTTAAAAGAGAGAGAGCTAGAAATTCTTGTGGAATTGCCCCTATATCAAACTAGGGATATTTAAATTTGAAATTGAATTAATCAATGGAAAAGGATATAATTGGTTAATGCGTAAATGTTATACATAATGATAAGAAAGGGTTGTTAAAATGATGCTCTGTATTGTAATAGCTCCATGCAAAGTTATATTCGGATAGAACGTGCATGGAGGTATAAATTATCTGTCCGAATTTTGACTTTGCACTTTATGAAATAAAACATAGAATAGGAGCAAAGTTAAAATGAAAGAATTAAAGAATTTTTATATATTTACAATTGGTCAGCTTGTTTCGCAATTTGGAAGCTTGATGACTAGTTATGGTTTGATTTTATGGGCATATAAACAAAGTGGGTCAGTGTTATCAACATCACTACTTTTAATAAGTAATATATTGCCTAAAATGTTATTGAGTTATTTTGCCGGTAATCTTACGGACCGATATAATAAAAAAAGAATTATGCTGATTACAGATGCTATTGCAGCAGTACTTTCTTTGGGTATTTTAGGAATGTTGTTTCTTGGACAATTAAGACTTGAATATCTTTATGTGATTAACTTTATTTTTGGTGTATCTGATTCATTTCAATCGAATGCCTCTGCTGTTACACTATCTAACCTTGTTACGAAAGAGCACTATATGAAAACAAGTGGGATACGCTCTTTTTTTAGTTCTGTATCTAAAATATTTTATCCGATTACGGCAACTTTTTTTTATACAATCGGAGGTATGCAACTGATCATAGTTATGGATTTATTAACATTTGTTTTTGCTTTTACAACACTGTTATTATTTGTGCCCATACCAGATGTTACAGTGATAAGAGACATGTCTTTTAAAGAGCAATGTCTAATGGGTTTAAGATATATGATGAAGAGAAGAGATATTTTAAGCTTAATTGGTTTCATGGGATTTGTTAATTTAATTGCTGGTATCTATAGCAGTTGTCTTACACCGATGGTGCTAGCTAGAAATGGTAATAACGATTTTCAGTTAGGAGTAGTAAGCAGTATGATTGGCATTTCGGGCTTGTTTGGAAGTATCTTTGTTTCAAAGATGCAAACGAATAAAAAGATAACACAGATGCTTACTATCATGGGATTTTCCTTTTTAATATGCAACAGCATGCTTGGTATAGGACGAAATTATTATATTTGGACGATTATGGTCTTTGTCGGAAACGTATTTATCCCAACGGTTATAGCCAACGAAGATTATATCGTAAGAACTATAGTTCCCAAGGAAATGCTAGGGAAGGTATTTGCTATACGTAGTATGTTTCAATACATAGCAATGATGATAGGATATTTTGCAGCCGGTTTTTTAACGGATAAAATATTAGAGCCTTTTATGAGTCGACCTTCTCGTGTACAAATTATGTTATCTAAAATTGTAGGGAGTGGTTCTGGGTCAGGTATTGCATTGGTTTATTTATGTATATCTGCGTTAGGCTTTATTGGATGTATCTTATTTAAGCACAAGAGTAGTATAATGAGTTTAGAGAACGTAGAATCATAATGCTTTTAAGACATTCGTTTGACGTAAGGATGATGAGGTTAATATATAAAGAGGTTAATATATAAAGAGGTTAATATATAAAGAGGCTAAAACATAAGGGCGTT
>CAJJLI010000047.1 GCA_905192625.1 uncultured Clostridium sp.
ACGGATCATCCATGTCTTCATATTAAACCGGTTGCTGAATTAGAGAAAAAAGGCTACTTAAGAGTAAATACCGAAATTTATGGTGGACCTATTTTAAATACATGGCTTGATCGTCAGCTTTCTATTGCAGGTGTTGTAGCACTTAAAACAGAAAAAGTATTTGAGCCAAAATTAGAATATATTGATATGAAGCGTCCAGTTTTAACAATACCAAATCTAGCAATTCATATGAATCGTGAAGTAAATAAGGGAGTTGAGTTAACAAAACAAAATGACATGATTCCTTTACTTGGTATGATAAATGAAGAACTAAATACAGATTCTTATTTTATAGATTTTTTAGCAAAAGAATTAAATGTAGAGAAAGATACTATTCTTGATTTTGATTTATATATTTATTGCTGTGAAGATGGTTCACTCATTGGTATGAATGAAGAATTTATCTCCTGCCCACGTCTTGATAATCTAACTTCTTGCTATGCTTTAACGAAATCTATTATGAATAAAAGCAGAGAAGATGGAATTAATTTAATTGCACTTTATGATAACGAAGAGATAGGTAGTTTGACAAAACAAGGAGCAGATTCTGCATTACTTTCCATGTTATTATCAAAGATATATTCATCTTTGGGATTTGATGAAATCTCATTACAACAATCTATATTAAGTAGCTTTTTACTTTCAGTTGACGTAGCGCACGCCCTTCATCCAAATCGTGGTGATAAGTATGACGAGAAAAACTACTCAAGATTAAATGAAGGTATAACAATTAAAATTAATAGCAATCAAAGATATACGTTTGATACAGAAGCAGTCGCTATTGTGCAGCAGATTTGTGAAAAAGAAAATGTAAAATACAAGAAATATGTAAATCATTCCGACATGGTTGGTGGAGGAACTTTAGGACCTATGATTTCTTCCTGGTTGCCGATGAAAACAGTAGATCTAGGGATACCTCTTCTTGCAATGCACTCTGCTAGGGAGTTAATGGGAGTGGAAGATCAACTTCATTTGGAGCACTTAGTAACAGCATTTTTTGAAATCCAGTAATAGAAATTTAGTTAGAACAAACTACTATATATAGAAAAGTAACAAAAAAATGTTTCAAAACAATAATTCTCTTGACATATATCACAAAATTTGATATTCTGATAGTGGTCGATATCGAGAAGGTATTGTCCGGAGGATGAAGCGTTGGGGAACGTTTTGAGGGCATATGCATTAAAATAAGATTGTTAGAATCATATACGAGCTGTTTCGGGACAGTAAAACGGGATACATAAATTGGTGCGGGTTTTCAGTAATTGTATCAGTACGAAGTATATGTAATAGCAATCTTATTTTCTTCCATTGTCAATCTAAGGACAAAAATATGGTTAAAACGGACATCAGACTGTTTCTTACCATGGAGATTAATTATAGTTACAACAGATATCTTATTCTTAAGACTTAAGGTATGGTAGGAGTTTATTCATATACGATTTTATACGAAAAAATCATTGAATAAATAATATTTTTATGTACACAATATTGTATAATAGGGTTGGTGTGGCAAGGATAATACTTTGACAATTATATGCATACATGATATAATCTGAGAAGTTTCATATGAGAATGCGAAGAAGAGAAGAGTAGATATGGAAACTGTTGACAGAGAACCTTGTAATAAATTTTTTATTTGCTGAGAACAAGGAACAGAAGAACATATTGAAGATGGTCTTGGAGCTTTGTAATTGAGATTTATTCGTAAGTTTAGATTACAACGGAAGCAACCGTTAACATGCTATGCTGTGTTAGCAGCAGATAAGGTTTTTGCCTTGAGGTAAAAACGAATTAAAGTGGTACCACGGGATATGACTCTCGTCTTTAAATAAGACGGGAGTTTTTTTTACTTTATAGAGAGTAAAAGCACCGAGTGTTTTGTGCTATAAAGCAGTGTTTTATTAGGTGAAAAACGGTCCACGTAGAAGCGTGAAATGCGTATGCGTAGGATACGAAATCGATCCCGCGCATGTGTTTATATTATAAGATAAAGCTTAAAGTGCTTTAAGGAGGTAATTATTGTATGAGTAGAAAAAAATATTATATGACAACAGCCATTGCATACACTTCTGGTAAACCACACATTGGTAACACATACGAGATTGTGTTAGCAGATAGTATAGCAAGATATAAACGTCTAGAAGGTTATGATGTGTTTTTCCAAACAGGAACTGATGAGCATGGACAAAAAATTGAACAAAAGGCTGCGGAGGCTTCAATTTCTCCAAAAGAGTTTGTGGATGGTGTTGCAAACCAAATTAAATCTATCTGGGATTTAATGAATACATCTTACGATAAATTTATTCGTACGACAGATGAATATCATGAAAAGCAAGTTCAAAAGATTTTTAAGAAATTATATGATCAAGGTGATATCTATCAAGGCTATTATGAAGGTATGTATTGTACTCCATGTGAATCCTTTTTTACTTCTAGCCAGCTTGTAGATGGAAAATGTCCTGACTGTGGAAGAGAAGTTCAGCCAGCAAAAGAAGAAGCTTATTTCTTAAAGTTAAGTAATTATACAGAGCGTTTGATAAATCATATAAATACTCATCCAGAATTCATACAACCGGAATCTAGAAAGAACGAGATGATGAACAATTTCTTGTTACCAGGTTTACAAGATTTATGTGTATCAAGAACTTCTTTTAAATGGGGAATTCCTGTAGATTTTGATAATAAACATGTAGTATATGTATGGTTAGATGCACTTAGCAATTACATTACAGGAATCGGTTACGATTGCGATGGAAATAGTACGGAACAATTTAATACATTATGGCCTGCTGACTTACATTTGATTGGTAAGGATATTTTACGTTTCCATACAATATATTGGCCGATTATGTTAATGGCACTTGATTTACCTTTACCAAAGCAAGTATTTGGCCATCCTTGGTTATTACAGCAAGACAATACTGCCAAAGACGGTGAAGGGGTAAAAATGAGTAAATCCCGTGGAAATGTGTTGTATGCAGATGAGTTGGTTGAGTTATTTGGTGTAGATGCTGTTCGTTACTTTGTATTACATGAAATGCCTTTTGATAACGATGGTGTTATAAGCTGGGAGCTTATTGTGGAACGTCTAAATTCAGATTTAGCAAATACACTAGGTAATTTAGTAAATAGAACAATTTCTATGTCAAACAAGTATTTTAACGGTATTGTAAACAATGCTCAGGTAGGAGAAGCAGTAGACGAAGAATTAAAAGCAGTATGTACAGCGGTTAGAAATAAAGTGACAGCAAAGATGGATCAACTTCGTGTAGCAGATGCAATCAGTGAGATATTTAC
Source organism: uncultured Clostridium sp. (assembly GCA_905192625.1). GTDB lineage: Bacteria > Bacillota > Clostridia > Lachnospirales > Lachnospiraceae > Lachnoclostridium. The sequence continues at coordinate 3,340 of CAJJLI010000047.1, forward strand.
TATATTTAAACGTTGTAACAAGTATATTGATGAAACAATGCCATGGGCATTAGCAAAAGAGGAAGATAAAAAAGGTCGTCTTGAAACGGTTCTTTATAACTTAGTAGAAGGTATTTTAATTGGTGCGAATTTGTTACATTCATTTATGCCTGAAACATCTGAAAAGATCTTTAAGCAGTTAAATGCAAGTGTAAGATCGTATGAACAATTAGATCAATTCGGGTTATATGAATCTGGAACAAAAGTTACTGAAACACCTGAAATATTATTCGCTAGACTCGATTTAAAAGAAGTACTAGAAAAAGTTCAGGCAAAGGAATCACAAAATCAGACACAAAATGAAAGCAACGAAACAAAGGAGAATGAAACTGTGATTGATATACCTTTAAAAGATGAAATTACTTATGATGACTTTTCAAAACTTCAATTCCAAGTTGGTGAAATTATTGCTTGTGAAGAAGTTAAAAAATCCAAAAAGCTTCTTTGCTCTCAAGTTAAGATAGGAAATCAAGTAAAACAAATTGTTTCTGGAATTAAAGCTCATTATACTGCTGAAGAGATGGTTGGTAAAAGAGTTATGGTACTTGTTAACTTAAAACCAGCAACATTAGCAGGGATAGTTTCTGAAGGAATGCTTTTATGTGCCGAAAACGAAAATGGTGAATTAGCGTTGATGGTACCAGAAAAGACAATGCCAAGTGGCGCTGAAATTTGCTAAGAAAGTAGTTACATTGGTACGATAATAAAATTTGAGTATAGTTAAAGAAAGAGGGAATAGAAACGTTTGTTCGAATATGTTTTCTATTCCCTTTTTGAAATTTTAGGAGAGTCCTTGATAATATGAAAGCTTCCTATAATTTTAAAATGCACTACGTGCCAAACGGTGTACCTCGCGCAGATGAATATATTGCTTCGCAAAGAACTCTGGCTCTTTTTCTGTGGTAAAAATGCTTTTTTAAATTAGAAGTTAAATCCCTATTTCTTCATGAACGAAGTTGAGCTACGTTCTATAAACTTGGCACGAAGTAATAATTTGCTTATTGTTACATTATGAATAAGCCCGTCCAATAAAAGAAATGCACTTTTTCCCAAATCAATTCGATCTTGTCGTACGGTCGTTAGTGGAGGTGTTAATTGACTAGCAATTGGTAAGTCGTCATAACCAATTACACTGATATCTTCAGGTACTAAAAGTCCATGCTTGTTTACTTCTGCGATAACACCAGATGCAATTAAATCACTAGCGCATATAATAGCTGTTGCACCTTGTTCAATAAATTTTGGTACGTGCCATTTTGCACAATCTGGAACATAGTAACCGAAATCAATTAAATCCTCATTTGCTTCTAAATCATTTTCTTCCATGCTCTGTATAAATGCTTGATGACGTTCGTTAGATACCATTGAATTCTTTGTACCATTTAGAAATGCAATTTTTTCATGGCCAAGGGTTTTTAAGTGAGCTACGGCTTGAGATATTCCCTCAAAACTGTCTGTACCAACATATCCAACGTGATTATTTCCAGAAACATAATTATCAAGTAGAACCGTAGGAACCGTTGTTTTTGATAATTGTTTCATCCAGTCATCATGTAGAGTAAAACCAAGTAAAAAGGCTCCACAGAATCCGTTCTTTAGCATGTATGTATCATATTTTTCTTCCGATTGCATATTAAGATTCATTGGTATAACACTAACGTCCCAATTCCTTTTGGCCGCAGATAATTTAAAACCCATAATTATTTCATAACCAAATTGTTCAACATTTTCATAATCCATATTTTCAATGAGAATACAAACTTTCTTAGTGCCCTTTGCGCGCATTTTCTTGGAAGAATACCCCATTCCAACAGCTGTTTCTAGCACAAGCTGTCTCATATCAGCACTTATGTCACTTGCTCCATTGAGTCCTTTAGACACAGTACTAACAGCAATACCTAGTTTATCAGCAATGTCCTTTATAGTGGCCATAATCAGCCCTCCAAATATTGTATTTAAGTTTACTATTTACAGTATAAACCGATTTAGGTGCTTTTTCAACTAAAGGATACGAATATGTTACTAATTTTACAGGAAGTAATACGAAGAAAAGACTAATTATTGTAAATGATAAAAGGAAATATTAAGATTTAATTGACTAGATATGGAAGAAGTGGTAATATATAAATAAGTTTCGAAAAGTATCGAAAATATTGCTTGAAAAATTATATTATAATAAGGGAGGATAAAAAATGACTTCATTTAAAGAAAATGTTGTTCAAATTCTAAAGCTTGATTATCAAACAGAGATGAAACAGGCTAGCACAATAGAATTATATCATGCAGTATCCAAGGCTGCCATGCTAGCCATTGGAAAAGAGTTTGCAGATATGGCAATGAGCGGGAATGAGAAGAAGGTTTGCTATTTATCTGCGGAATTTTTGATTGGACGTATGGTATATAACAATGTATTTAATCTTGGACTATTCCATCAATTTTCTGAACTTATGGCGGAATCAGGAAGAGACATTCGAATGTTTGAAGAAATTGAAGATGCAGCACTAGGCAACGGAGGGCTTGGAAGATTGGCAGCATGCTTTTTAGATTCTGGTGCAACGAATGGGATTCGTTTGAATGGATATGGAATACGTTATAAATATGGATTATTTAAGCAATATTTTGAAGATGGTTTTCAAAAGGAAACTGCAGATGATTGGACGAAAGTTGGAGATCCTTGGTCAATACGAAATGATGAACAATGTGTAACGGTTGATTTTAAGGATTTTTCAGTTGTAGCAGTGCCTTACGATATGCCAGTCATAGGATATGGAAAGAAAAAAATTAATTTATTACGTTTGTGGCAAGCAGAGCCAGTGCTTAGTTTTAATTTTGATTTATTTAACGAACAAAAGTATGATAAAGCAGCCAAAGAGCGAATAGAAGCGGAAGCAATTACTAGCGTTCTATATCCTAATGATACAACAGATGCAGGTAAAAAGCTTCGTTTGAGACAACAATACTTTTTTACGAGTGCAACACTTCAAGACATTATTCGTACATACAAAGAAAAATACAATGATAATTTTTCACATTTCTCAGAGGAATATGCTATTCAATTAAATGATACACATCCGGTTGTTGCAATACCAGAGCTGCTCCGCTTATTAATAGAAGGAGAGGGCCTAAGTTTTGCAAAGGCATTTAAAATAGCTAAGGATACGTTTGCTTATACAAACCATACAATTATGGCAGAAGCATTAGAAAAATGGAGCATAAAGTTATTTAAGTCTGTGATTCCAAATGTTTATAAATATGTAGTACTGATTCAAAAAGCACTTTTAAAAGAACTTACTTCATTTAAAATTCCCGATGAAGAAAGAAAACAGTATAATATTATAGACGAAGAACGAATTCATATGGCAAGATTGGCTATTTTCTCAAGCCATTCTACAAACGGTGTGGCCAAGATTCATACAGATATTCTAAAAAGTGATGCATTAAAAGAATGGTATGCTTTATATCCAGAACGTTTTAATAATAAAACCAACGGTATTACACAAAGAAGATGGCTCGCATTATCGAATATGGAACTTTCCGGATTCATTACAGATAAAATAGGGAACTCTTGGATTACCGACTTAGCACAGTTAAAAAAGTTAGAGGTTTTTAAGGATGATACGAATGTTATTAAACAATTCAATGATATAAAACAAATTAAGAAAGCTCAATTAGCAGAGTTTATAATGCAAAATGAGGGCATCGTAATTTCTCCAAAGTTTATGTATGATATTCAGGTAAAAAGATTGCATGAATATAAGCGTCAACTATTGAATGCCTTTTCTATTTTGGACATCTATTATGGAATCAAAGAAGGAAGGATAAAAGATTTTTATCCAACGGTATTTATCTTTGGTGCAAAAGCTGCGCCAGGGTATTTTCGTGCAAAGGGGATTATTAAATACATCAATGAGATTGCAGCTCTTGTAAATAATGATCCAGAGGTAAGTGATAAACTTTTGGTTGTGTTTGTTTCGAATTACAATGTATCTTATGGTGAAAAGATATTTCCAGCAGCAGATGTTTCAGAGCAAATATCAACTGCGGGAACGGAAGCATCTGGTACTGGCAATATGAAGTTTATGTTAAATGGTGCAGTTACCTTAGGAACATATGATGGTGCTAATGTTGAAATAGTTGCAGAAGCTGGTGAGGATAATAATTATATCTTCGGCGCAAGAGTAGAGGAAATTGAACAAATAAAACATACGTATAGTGCTAGAAAATATTATGAAGAGAATCCAAGAATTAAACGAGTTGTGGACACTTTAATTGATGGTACTTTTGATGATGGTGATACAGGGATGTTTCAGGAATTGTATACTTCATTGCTAGATGGTGCTACTTGGCATCAACCGGATCATTATTATATACTACTTGATCTATTGCCATACATTGAAGCAAAGTTACGTGTAAATGAGGACTATAAAGATATGCTTAAATTTAGACGCAAATGCTTTATAAATACATGTAATGCAGGTAAATTTTCAAGTGATAGAACAATTAAAGATTATACAACAGAAATTTGGAATGCATAAGTAAATAAGGAAGGGCTGTCGCTACATAGAGTATTTTATATAAATAGAAAACTCTAGTGGTTGACAGCCCTTTTGGAAGAAAGGTTCAAATATTTTATCAAACAGCGGAGATTGTTTGTTCCGCGTGTTTTGCTTGCTTTAATAGAAATTTGTAACGATGCTGAATTGCATTTACTTCATAAATATAACAATCGATTAGATCAGGGTCAATTACGTTCTCAAAATTAGAATAGGCTGCCTCTAGTGCACGCTGTGTATTGGCAATTTCACGTAGTAAGGATTCATTGGGATTCTTGTACTTTTTCTTAAATAAACTCACATAAACACTACCTTTCAATAAAGTTTTGAACATATACTAAGTTTTTATAAAATTAGAATTAATCTACTTTTTATAAAAGTTATTCTGTATGTAATTGGTATCTGTTCAACTATTTATAGTATAGTCAGAAAATGGTAAGTGTATACCATGTTAATAATGATTTTATAAAAAACTTGGAATATACGTTAAATCAATGAATATAAATAGAATAAGACAAACTGAAAGGTTACAATATTTATGACTACATATATTATAATGGGAGTAGTTCTTGTTCTGTGTATTTTTATTGTTATTTATATGTGTAAGCACCATGCGAACTTTATATTTAGTTTGTTGCTACGTACTATTTTTGGAATTACTTGTGTTTATTTAATTAATTCTGTATTTGAAGAACTCGAAATTGTAACTATGGTAGGTATCAATACAATCTCTATTATAACAGTTGGGCTATTTGGTATACCGGGTGTTATCTTATTATATGGTGGGACATTTCTCTTAAAAAAATAAAGATAAAAAACATGTGTGGATAACTAATGTGAATGGTGAATAAAAACAAAAAAACTGATATTTATTGTGTATAAGTGCAAATTTTTTAAAACGGCGAAGTATTATAAAATAGAGTTTGTACAAAATATAGGGGAACTTCTATGCATTAAGTAGAAGTATAAAAAGTCTGGAAGAAAGAATTGACAGGCTTTTTTTATTGCAGTATGATTGGAATATATCAATGAAGAAGTTAAAGAAATCTCTAGCTAAAGTCTAAATAATTATTCACATTGAACGAAGTCAAAATTTAAGTCTATAATAAGTAAAAAATATCAAGGGCTCATCAATATAATTCTAAGAGTATCATATAATCTTAATTCAATCCAAGCAAAGAAAAAAAATCCATATTAATTTTCTTATTAATCGTATATCAAATATAAATCCCAAACAATGTTATGTATTCTAAATGTTATTTAATCTAAAAGCTATTTAATCTATGGTGTTAGTATATAACAGTGGACACAAAAAGTTTAACACTTTAAAATAGCTATT
>CAJJLI010000048.1 GCA_905192625.1 uncultured Clostridium sp.
AATCTATCCGCAATGGCGGTGGTCTCTGTGAACTTGGCTTCTTCATCAATACATATTTTACTGCAGTGTAGATATCCAATGGATTGCTCTTACTTCCATCTCCACTTGCTTTTCCACTTGGTGATACATAGAGTGACTTTCTATCATAATTTTTATAAGATACCGTATGAGTAAATGTAACTGGGTCATAATTAGAAAGTTCTTGATGTTCACCTGGTTTATAATCTTTATCCGGTGTAAATGTAACTGTATAAGCATTATTACCCTTTGTTAAAATTACATTTTTCTTAACTAATGTATTAGCTTTGATAGCTTCATTATTAACTATAACATTTCCTTTTGCATCTTTAATTGTTAACGTTCCATCTGCATTTCCTAGATACACTAACTCATAATTTGCATTACCAGTAGCAGATGTAGAAATAACTTTATAAGATGGTGTTACATACGTTGTTTCTACTTCTTGTGCTGGTGGATCTGTTTCTGGATTAGAAGTTGTTAATTGAATATCTGTAACTGTAATCTTTGCATTTCTAGAAGAAAAGAAACCAACGTAGATATTATCTTTATCAATTTGCGTTAATGCTGTTCTTTCTATATCATAAAAAAGTTTTGTAGTGGTATTACCATCTTTATCGGTATAACTCAATCGATAACCAGTATTATCTCTTTGGATTGTTAAATCAAATGTAGTAGCTAAATCCTTTTGAGTACCAGTAGGTGCATCACTATTAGTGTAGTTACCGACAATATTATACGTACCAGCTCCTAAGTTTGCACATGAGGTATCTAATGTGTACATAGATGATTTAAAATCTTTTACATCTGTATTTTCACCAATAGCACCTATTTTTTCTTGCGCACCGATACCAATCTTCATGCTAATTTTGTCGCCCGCATCGGATACTTTATTATTTTCACTATCCCATAAATATTCAACCTTAGTAACAGAGTTCATATAGGAATTATTCCAGAATGTTAAAGAACTTCCATGTTCACCAACTGCGTCTGCAGCCATTAAACCAAATCCTTCTTGTCCATTGGAATATGTCCAGTTGTCTACTGTTACTTTTGCTTTAAGAATAAAGTTCTCTTTTTCAGGATCAATCTTAGTGTAGTAAAATGCTAAACCATCTGTTGAAGCAGGCACTAATTTTCCTTTACCATTTACACTTGCAACGGTTACAGAACCTAAATTGGCATTTCCTTTAAAATAGTTATCTGTTGTATTCACACCAGAACCAAATGCTGAGAAGAACCATTCTCTTTGAGCTTCTTCAGTTGCCAATGCTTCGACTTCAGTTGCCCTAGTCTCCTCTACACCTCTTACTGCTTTTACAGTTATAACGTAAGTTGTACCTATTGTTAAGTCTGTAAGTATTACTTGTGTACCTTTAACATCAATTTCTTTAACAAAACTTGTAGCACCTTTTTCTTTATATGCCACAATATATTTATCTGCTTCCTTTACAGCTTTCCATAAAACCTTAACAGATCCCCCACCGATGCTTGTAGCGTTTTCAATGTAAGGAGCAGTTAATGGTAATACAAAGCCAGTTAAAGTTAGATCATTTCCTGTTTTTACATTTTCTTCACGAGCTGCACTAATTGAGAATGTATAATCTCCACTCGTTGATGGTGTAAAGGTAACAGAACCAGTAGAACCATCCGTTGCATAAGTTGCAGATGTTACTACTTCTCCACCTTTTTTCATTGTGACAGTTACACTATCTGCACCATCGTAACCAATTTCCATATTGAAGGAAACAATTACATTTCCATCTTTGACTTCTGTACCTGTTATAACTGGAGCAGCTACTTGTGCCCAATCTTTACGTGCAGGTCTCTCACCAGAAACCTCTGTTACAGATACAGAATAAATTCTAGCACCACGATTATTATTTTTATCCTCAGGTGATACAATTTTATATGTTCCAGCGGCTAATCCCGTAAATGTTAACGTAGTTTTTGAAGTTCCTACAACTGTAGTAATATTATTTTTCTCTGCCACTAAGGTTCCGTTTTCATCAATAAGTCCTACTGCAGAAGTATTAGAACCACCCGTACTACTCATTTCAACTAAAAGATCTGCTTTTCCGGTAATCGTAAATTGTACCGCACCTGTAGATGCTTTATCAACTTCAATCGATGTTATTAGTCCAGTTGTAGAGCTAGTTCTTTGAGTTACCTTACCAACAACCTTAAAATAATCCGCATAAATTCCTTCTGGTAGTGGTGCTTTATCGGCAACACCAGTAGCATCTAATGTAGTTACATCCCAAGTATATTCTTTAATTTCTACTTCTGGTTCAACTGGGACAACGATTTCTGCCTCATCATCCTTAGCATCAAGTTCAAATGGCTTCCAATCATTAAGGAACGCACTAACTGCTTTTTCTGCAGTAGAAATATCTGTTCCATCGCTTAATTTTGCCTCTTTTAATACAGTTGACCAAGAAGCTCTATTCGCTGAATTATCTGTTCCCTTTAAACTTTCCATTGTACCATATTCATACATAAGATTGGATTGTCCACCAAGTGATGCAGTCCACCCTTCTGGTATGATGATTGACTGGAAACTGTCTGAGAATTTAGTAGCTTCAATAATTGTTTTATAAAATACTACTTCACTTGTATTTGCCTGCCATGGTCTTCCAAAATATCCTGGTTTTGAAGTTTTAGCAGATGCAGTATCAACGCCTGGTGTAGTTGAGGTAACTGTACAATTGTACATTAAATATCCTCTTCCTGCCTTTTGCTGCGCTGCTGTGATATAAGCTACATCATTGTTATTCTCACTTGTATTAAGAACAAGATCACACTTATAAAATACAGCTGTCATTCCACCGAAGATATAATCAGTTCCTCCCATAATAGCACTCTTATAGAAAGATGCAGTTACGTTTTCACCACCATATAACGTATCTTGTCTTCCAACAAATCTACATTCATCAAAAGATGCTTTTTTCACATTATTAGCAATTGCTAAAGCTGCTGCTCTTTCTACAAATGATTTGTCTTGAACAGATGTATCGCCAGCTACTTTAGATCTTAATCCTTTATTACCTGTTTCAAGAACTACAACATCATTTGCTTCTTTTTCAGAAATGTACTGATTAAAAGAGTTCTCAAAAATAATGCCTTCTGCATTAAATCCATCTGCCATAACAACAACAGTAGCATTCCAATAGCTTCCGTTTGTAGTTCCGGTTCCTGGATTCGTAAATGATTGATATCCATTGGATTTATTTACTTCAAGGACATCCTCATTATATTTGTTATCTGTACCCATACTATAATAGCTATAGCCATGTCCATAATAAGAAGTAATTCTTACTGCTTCATCTGCAATACCAACACCTTTATCTGTTAAAGCAATGCTTGGATTTGTGCTTGCATTCTTTAATGTCACATTCGGAATGTCAATTACTAACATTTCTTCATAGTTACCAGGCTGAATTTCAATTGTAACTCTTTCTTTGTTAGGACGACTCATACGACGTACCGCTTCAAGAGCGTCATTTAAAGTTGTGTAATCACATCCTGTTTTACCAACTGTTACTGTTGCTTTATATTCAACTGGTGTACTAACTCGAATACCAGTTAAATAGGTTTGAGCATTCGTACCTTTAATTCCCTTTAATGTAACATATCCATCTTCTTTTGCTGTGTATGTTACAGTATCAATTTGACTTGTACTACCTGAACTTATGTCAATAATAGTAGTTGCATCATCATCAAATTGAAATGCAGCAACATAACAATAATTTACTGTTACAATATCACCTTTTACTACTGGTATTTTAATACTTCCACCATTATTTAAAAGTAAATAAGTTTTATTTTCAAGTACTCCCACATCAGATAGTTCAAGACCAAGATAGTACTTTGCACCTTCAATAACTTCAATACCAGATCCACCAAATTCCGCATTATATTTTGCAAAATTCCAGTTATTAATTGTTGTAAACTTAACGTTAGCAACGGCTTCACCACCATTTACTTTTACATCAGGTGTTAAATACTGTGCTACTTTATGGTTGCCTGTACCTTTCACTTTAACACTGTATTGTCCATCGCGAAGTGCGATGCTTTCGTCAGTTAAAGAATATGTATAGCTGTAACCCTCTTCATTGATATTTGTGAATGTAATCACTCCACTATCTTTAGCGGTAGCATCAATTCCATTCAGTGATACTGTAATTGCATATTTTGTTTTTTCTTCAAATATGAAGTTATAATTTGCATCTTTCGACGCACTTATCTTTGTTTCACTCACAAGCTGATAATCATTTACACCATTAACTTCAATTGAATACTCAATATCTTTTGCTAATTTTAATGTATATGCTCCATCTTCATAAACTACTATTTCTGGCACATAGATATCATCTGAAGTAAACGTTAGATCAAGTTTCTTCAATGCCTCAGCTGATAATCCTTCAATCTTACCTGTTAATGTAGCAAAGCTTACTTTTCCAACAGTGATATCAAAGATTGGATTCTCAGCTCCCTCATTGATTGAAATTAAATTATCACTGGTTACGATATAGTCACTTGCATTTAAAAGTGCAACTTCATAATCGTACTTTTCATTTAAAGTAACACTGTAGCTTCCATCAATAACGTTAGCACTTATAACTTCACCAGTTTTCGTATTCGTAAAACTAATAGCAAAATCACTTAATTCCGTTGGTGCTGTTACTGTACCAGAAACCTCTACGGAATTCGTATGCTCACGGTATACTCTAGCAACAACTAATTTCTCGTCTACAGAGTAAATTTTATAGAAACCATCCTCTGCTGCATAGAAAGTCATTACAGTTGCAGTACTACCACCGTTAGTATGTATTTGTGAAGTTTTTTCTCCACTTGGTGATTCTAAGACAATTGTTGATTTACCACCATTGGATGCCACAACAAATGTTAAGATATCATTTTTTTGTGCTAGTAAACCGACATAAACTCCAGTAGTATTACTTGCATTAGAATAAATATATCCGGTATATTTTGTTCCATCCGTTCCAATTAAAAACTTATCATCATGGCGAATGAACTCTTTGTTTGTTGTACGAAGTCTATGATTGCTTTTTCCACCACCATTAAATTCAAATTCTCCATTGTTTAATATAAAGTCTTTTAATGGTGTACCTGGTGTTCCTGCTGCTACATCTTGGTATAAATCATTAATGTCATTCACCGCAAATTTATTATTATACTTGCTTTCATCTAAAATCTCTGCTCCAAAATCCCAGACATCAATTTTGTTTGTATCTACTGGTAATTCAGAATCAGTTCCTATAAGTGTACGGCTCACTTCATAAAGATTTACTTGCCCTGTAGCTTCAATCGTAACGTATCCCGCTTCCCCAGTATATGTATACTCAAAGTTATTACTTGTTGCAGATACATCATTGATTGTAAAATCATATGTATTAGAATCAGTTTTTACTGCAACAATCGCACTTCCACTTACTGGTACTAAAAGTTTTGTGCCAGCATCCATTTGAGTATCCTTATTCTCGTTTCTTGTTGCTAATCTTCCTTGAGTAGCATCAACTACAATACCATCAAATTCTCCTGTTAAACCTTCGATAGTATTATCAAAAGCACCCTCTTCTCCCCCGCGAAAGTTCCACGTTGTAGTTTCAGCAGCGCTTAGCGATGCTTCCTCTGCTCGTACAACAATCCCAGGTGAAATTGCTGTGAGAATCATTGAGCAAATAAGTAAGCATGCCAAGACTCTCATTTTCACGTTCTTGTGTAAATGAAACATTCCTTTTCCTCCTTTTAATTTCCTTAATGTCTCTATTATTTTTATATTGTAATCGTTTACATAGTTTAGTAATTGAACTAATGCCAATATGGCTTGATTTTTCAATAGCGAAAACGCCTACAATATAAAAATACAAGTTAGTAAAATGATTTTTATTACTAACTTTTGTAAGCACTTACAATATTTTATAAGACTTACTACCTATAATGTACCATTAATTTCTTATTCTGTAAACACCATTTTTGTGAAATCTGTATATTTAAAAACCATATATTTTATATTTTTATACAAACTTTTATATTAATATTTATTTTTGTATTTAATTGTATAATTATTTTAGCAATTTAAATAAAATTATTTAAACTTAGGATTCCTCAATGTCATCATGCATAAAAATTATTCTTATAAAGTATATTCTTCAAAATATTTACTTTATTTTTATTTTATTATTTTCGTAAATAATGAATAAAATCTAGAACATAATTTTAAAAACACTATATTTATTTCCCAAATAACCACATACTTCATAATAACAAACTACAAACCAATACTTCCCTAAATATATCTTATATTAAAAAAAGTGAGTTGATGCATTTAACACATCTACTCACTTATTTAGAAATGTATATTCATTTTTCTAAGACTACGAGAATTTAAAATCACCCTCACCTACAAAATCCATATGCATAATACATTCATTATTTCCACCAAAGATTGTATTATTTCCAATTCCCAAATGAAATGTCCCAGCTTTTTTTTCATCTAAAACAGTATACCCCGTTAACTCATCCACATGAGAATTCATTCCAAAGCCAAGTTCGCAAATGATATCCCCATTATCCGGAAGATTACTTAAAAATTCATCAAACAATTCTGAATCTGAACCAATGATTCTCCCTTGGTCGATTCTTAATGTTACATTTTCTAATACCTCATTAACATCTGTAAATAGTTTCAAAAAAAATACCGTACCATTCGTTAGATTCTCTACTGGTACAATATAAACTTCTCCGCAAGGAAAATCACCCTCTCCTGCATCTATCAGCCAATCCCTTTTTTCTAAGCTAAGAAGTAACTTACAATCTAGTCCAGTCTTTATTTCTACTTTCGAAAACTTCTTCAATTCCTCTACTTTTCTAACACAATCTTTTCTCAAAGAAATATAGTCTATATCGTATGCATACAACATTTTATCTAGAAAGACTTCTTCTTCCATTCCCACTTCAATGGCAGTTTCAGGCGATGGAATTCTAATTTGTATTAGCTTTTTCTTATCTTTAAATGATTCAAATAAATTTCTCATGTATCTTTTGTATAACTCTATTTTTCCCCTTAAACGTTCCCTGTCTATTACAACAGGCTGATACATATAGATATCGATTACAACATCAACTGGTTCAAATATTTTATAATAGTTTTCTTGAAAACAAGTTTGTGTTGCCATTTCGAACAAGTTCAAATTAATTTCTCTTGCATTTTGTAGTTCAAGTGGAGAGGCCCCATTCCTTGCTACTTCATAACTAAAATTATGAAGTATTTCTCTATCTTTATCTTCTCCCCAAAAGTGTAATAACACTAACTCTCCCTGTTTTAATTGCATTGCTTCCACTACTTTTCTTATTATATTATGTTCTAACATATAATTTCCCCCTTGCAAAGCTTACTTCGTTATTAATTGTGTAATAGATTTTAATTCAACGTTTCGATATATATATACCTATTGCCGTATTTTTATAAGGAAATTCCTTTCATTAAAAATAAAATATATTTAATCTTCTACCTCATCTATTATTTTAGCTGATACATAGCATTCTCTCTCTTTAAGATTCCTTCTGAAATCATATCACGTCGTATTGTGCAAAAATCATCAAAATAATCTGCAATTAATATATTTACTTCACGTTCCGTATATTCTTTTCCAACCTCGAATGCCTTTGCTATTTCTTCAAGTACAATTCTCTCTTTTTTTCTTTGTACCGGTATTGCCTTTAATTTACCATATTCAAAAAAGCTCTCTATAACTTTTTGACGGTATTTCTCGTCTCTTTCTTTTTGTAAATCTTCTTCCGAGGATATTTCACTGATAATATCGATCATTTTCGCTTGTAATACCTCTTTGTTTATCGAATAAATCGTATAATACTGTTCTTTTTTCGATCTAACTATTTTGGCATCCTCCATTTTTTTCAAATGAAAGGATATCGTCGATGGTGTCAATTCAAGGCGTTCTGCAAGCCTTTCCACATACATGGGTTCTATTACGAGGGATTTTAAAATCTGAAGTCTCGATTTATCAGCTAAGCATTTAAAAACTTTTATGGATTCATTTTCAGTCATTGTATCACCTTTCTATTGCATGTAAATCACATTGGTTTTGAGATATGGCATCCAATGGTTTCTTAAATTATCTACTTCATCTATTGTTCTACATCATCCGTTGGTTTACAACTTCATTGGTTATCCAATTCGTTTATTTACACCACCTGTTAGCTTACTTTACTTCTTCTATCGTTTTCATCACAGAATCAAGTGTAGATAATTTTATTTCTTCAATGAGCATGTTTTCTGTATGCTCATTTTCTTTCGCAAGCTCCAATTTATTCTTCCAAATTGAATAAATAGTTCCTATTTTTAAACGTAGTTCATTGCAAAACTCATCGTATTGTTCGGATGCATCCATAGATTTTATTTTTTGTTTTGAAACATTTATGAATGAAGGAATAATTTCGTACACATTCTTCTTTATTCGTTCAAAATTAGCCTCATCTTTACATTCATCTTTTAGTAGTTTGTTATGTCGTTCGTCACATTGCTTTTTCTTTTCCTCTAAAATATTAGTAAGTTCTGATATAAAAGCATCAATTGTTTTCATTTTTTTACTCCTTAAAATTGAATTGTTTTTGAAATATTTTCCTTATGTTTATTACAATAACATTCTAATCAACTTATGTCAATCTATTTTAACAGTTATCGAATCAAAATAGTTGTTTTAAATAGAACTATATAATATCAAATACATAATGTGTTCATTCCATAAACACCTGTGTTGATGAAATGTATAAAAAAAGACCAAGGAAGCATAACATCCTTGGTCACTTGAACTCACCCTGATTTTTTTATTTACAGCTCATTTGTCCATTCAGGCTTTTATTTACGTATCTTTACAACTTCTTTTCTCCATACCTTGGTTAAGTACAATCCATACAAAATAAAAGCAGATAATGCGTTACTTATTACAACTGAATACCAAATACTTTGTAATCCCATATGTAACAAGTTCTCACATATAAATAATGTTGCAAAACGAAATACCCACAATCTTGTAGCATCCACCGCCATTGTAATCATAGTATGCCCAGAGCCTTGAAACAATCCCATTGTAGAATTATACACACCATTGCTCCAACAGTAAAAAGAAAGTATGGCCGAAGGCATCCACAACGCCCGGCGAACGCCCGGGCCGCCTCACGCGGGTTGTG
>CAJJLI010000049.1 GCA_905192625.1 uncultured Clostridium sp.
TTGGTGAGTAGGGAGACATGTGTTAGGGGCGTTATAGGCAGTGTAGATATATTCTGCAGGATAGTGATTTTTAATTACTTTATCTTCTACAATTCCCATACCAGTCTCTTCAACAGCCATTTTTGCTAAAGAAATTCTTTGTTTGTTTGCCGCCATTGCAGCTGCAAAGAATATTTTATCTACTTGTTCTTGGGTATAGGTTGCGAATTCCCTTTGTGCCTCTCTTAATTCTGTTAACTTTGTGATTAAAGTATCAATACTATCAACAAGAGTTGTTTCGTGTACCATATCTTTTTTTGCCATATTATTATCCTCCTATAATAATTATTGCTGTTTTCATAGAAATTTGCCTTGTTACATAGATGTTCATAAAAAAAATTATTAAAAGTTAAAACAAAGATGTTAAAAAATTAACAAACTTAGTTGTAAACTATTTATCTTATTTAACAAAGTCATTGTATAACACTGTTAAAAAATTGTCAATGTTGATATCTTACAAATAAAATCCTCTTAACTAGATATTTATGGTAAAAATAAATAGATAAAAAAGTAAAAAGCAAAAAATTACGAATTGGTACATTGATTCATTGCTACTTGAATTCAAAACGAAGTTGTTCGTAAGCTTCATTTTTAGGAGGGGACATAGTTTCTTTATATAAAGGAGATGGAATCCTACTAAGAATACCAGAAGCGCTTTTGTAATCTAGTATAAAAGGTTCAACCTCCTCTTGGTTTAATAAAACGGGCATGCGATTATGAATTTCTTTCATAGAATCATTGGCAGCAGTGGTCAATATAACAAAGCGTTCTTCGTTAGAAAAGACTTGATATAGTCCGCACATGTATAAGATTCTATGATTTGGATCTTTGAAGTAATACTTTTGTTTGTCACCCATTCGATTCCATTCAAAGAAGCCGCTGGAAGGAATCACGACACGTTTGGTCAGTAAAGGTTCAGCAAACATACGTTTTTCATTTGCAGATTCGCTTCGGGCATTAATAATGACTTCACGCCCTTTAAAACCAGGAAATCCCCAAGTCATAATTTTTGGAACTAAACTATTTTCGTTATTTGTCAGGATGGTCACTTCATTGGTAGGATAAATCTCCCCTGTTTTTGTTTGTTTTTCATTTTGAAAGCGTTCATCCAAACGTCGAACAATGCGAAGAATTTCTTCATTATCTTCTTCCTCTATATAAAATCTACCACACATAGACACCTCTTTCTAAACGCTATACGTTTCTACGGTTACTATACTCTTTATACAATTATAGCACATAATTCATAAAAACTATTCTCTTCTAAAATAATTTTAATCTCAGAATGCTTTTTTTAGTTAATCAAAAGGCTAAAGAGTTAAAAAATAAAACGATATAAGAAGAAAAATAACTGGTAAAATATATAAGTATTAGTAAGAAATTTGAGCAAAGTATAAAATATCTGGAAATGGCTTACTTTAGTAATAAAATGGTTTAGTTAATATTAATTATATTTAACTTAAAAAACAAACAATAAATCAAAGTTAAGTTAATAGAAAATTATGTATAAAACACCAGTAAATTAGCCTAATTAATAATAATCTTGTATTTACAAAGAACATATATTCTGATATAATAAACGTACATATGTTCGATTGAAAAGAGGTGTAATGACATGCAGACAAATATACCAGTGGATATAATATCATTTAGTAATACATTAGGAGAAATAAAGCCAATGCGTATAAGATTGGAAAATGAGCTGCATGAGAGAGTCACTGTAGATATTATTGAGATACTACTCAGAAAAGAAGCAAAACCTTCTGGAGTACGCATTTTAATTTTTATATGTCGTGTTTGTTTATATGAGGAGGAGCATTTGATAGAACTACATTTCAATACGGAATCACTTAAATGGACATTGTACCGCATGGTAAGTTAAGTTATGGGAGAATCGTTAGTTTTTCATATTGATGTAAATTCTGCTTTTTTGAGTTGGGAAGCAGCCTATCGCCTTCATGTACTTGGTGAAAAAGTTGATCTACGAGAAATTCCTTCTGTGGTAGGTGGAGACAAAGAACAAAGGCATGGTATTGTTCTTGCAAAATCCATACCAGCAAAAAAGTATAATATTCATACTGGAGAGGCTTTGGCAAGCGCACTACGAAAGTGCCCTGATTTGGTTGTAGTTCCACCAAATTATGAGATGTATGTAAAAGCATCCAAGGCGTTTATTTCAATTTTATCTGAGGTATCCGCAAACGTGGAGCAATATTCCATTGATGAGGCATTTATTGATATGTCTGGTACTGAATTGTTGTATGGATCACCTATAATACTTGCTAATAATTTAAGGGAGAGAATTAAAGAGGAGTTAAATTTTACTGTTAATATAGGAGTATCTTCGAATAAATTGCTGGCTAAGATGGCGGGGGAATTAAAAAAACCGGATTTAGTGCATACCCTGTACCCAGACGAGATTAAGAAAAAAATGTGGCCTTTGCCTGTTGCTGAGTTATTTTACATTGGAAGAGCGACGGAAAGGAAGCTATATTCATTAGGAATACGAACAATCGGAGAGCTAGCAAATACGGATGTGTCTATTTTACGGAATCATCTTGGAAAACATGGGGAAGTATTGTATCAATATTCACATGGAATTGATCAATCTCCGTTTTTGTCGCAGCCAGTAGCCAATAAAGGTTATGGAAATTCCGTAACCACCCCTTGTGATGTTGGTTCAAGGGAACATGCCAAAATGGTACTTTTGTCACTATGTGAAACGGTTGCAATGCGTTTAAGGAAAGATGAGGTAAAAGGAGCCTGTATTTCTGTTTCCATCAAAGATTTTTCATTTTTTTATAAATCACATCAAGGAAATTTGTACTCTCCAACAAATACAACACTTGAAATTTATCATTTTGCAGCAAAGTTATTTGATGAGCTTTGGGATGGGGTTACACCCCTGCGCCAATTTGGTGTACATGTAGGGAAAATTACAAATGAATCATTTCGACAATATAATCTGTTTGACAGAACAAAGTATGAAAAGCTAGAAAAACTAGATCAGGCAATTGATAAAATACGAACTAGATATGGAGAAGACTCAATAATGAGAGCAAGCTTTATTAATTCACCAGCATATCACATGTATGGAGGAATATCAAAAGATAAGCGTGGAGGAATAACCAAGCCAGTATAACAAAAACTGACTTGGTTATTTTAGAATATATAAAAGGGAGTTCTTATAGTTTTCGTAGTTATAAAGTTTATATATGCTAATTTTGAAAGGAAGTAATGATACATTTTTTTGATATTAGGAAAGAGGCAATAGCGAGAGCTTTTTTAAATAACTCTTGATTATCTGCTTTATTTAGTATCATTTCATAACGGCATGTAACATTTTTCTTTTGCCCTTGCTCACTTTCTAAAATAGTAGCCACATCCTCCGGTAAAAGCAGGTTATTTTGTTTTTTATTAAGTACGTTAGCCAATATCTCTGCACGATGACTAACTTCATTTATTGGTTTTCCTAAGCAATCAAGGCCAGTAACCCCTACAACGAGTGTTGTATACGATGGTATTACAGGCTCATGAATTGCAGGCGCTTTTATTGGCATGTGTTTTGAACCATCGGCTTCAATTAAGAGAACGTCACATATGTTAGGTAACTGTGCTAAGAATGAATCGCTAAAGCTTTTTAGCTTTTGGTTATCGCTAGGCAAACCGACAGTAACGACACAGTGTTTTTCTAAAGCGTCTTTTATTTCATCCAGGTTCTCATGCAAAACAACATTGTGTTTAGGTTTATAAATGTGAGTTGTTGTTGTAATAATAACTCTTTTTTTAAGTTCTTTTAATTCATTTGAAAGTCTTTTTATGAGGCTGCTCTTGCCACCTCCGCCTACAAAGGCTATTATTTCCTTGTTTCCTAGAGAAAGAGAGAGCGCATCAATTAATGTTTCTTTTTCTTTGTAAAGATTTTGCTCATATTGATAAATCAGCATATGGCCTCCCAAAAGCAGTAGTTTGTTATTTACTCTGGTTTGTGTGTTTAGTAAAAAAAATTTTAAGTAATATTATAAGAGGATTTCATACATTCCATCTATGGAAAAATGCTCTCTTTGTATGATTTCTTCAAGGACTGGTCGTTGGCTTGTGACTGTACACCAAGAGAAGCCACAACCTGCTGTGATTTCTCTTGGAATTGGAATTAGACGGCCGGCAATCCCGTTTTGTTTACAGTAAGTTTCAAAACTCATGGCAGCAGTCGTAGTATGAAAAGCAATCACTAATTTTAATTCTTTTGTTCTCATAATATTCCTTTCACTATCAATAAAATTTAAAAATGGTAAATGCGTTAAAAATAATAAATTTATATCAATGTTAATCCAATGAACTAAATTAAAGTTAATACTAAATTTAAATAAAAATTAATCTACATAAACTAGCAGTAAGTTAATTAAAAAACATAATTAAAAAAATTATAACATTAAGTTGAAATGATAAAAGTTTAAGTAAAATAAACAGGGAACAAATGATGTGATTAACTAAATTTAAGCGCGAATAATTAATTAGTTGTGTTTAAATTAGCTAAAATTAATTTAATATAATTATAAGCGTAAACTAAAAGTGAAACTCTGTAATAAATATAAGTTTTACTAAAAATTACATATGGTACTAACTGTAAAATTACTAACGTAAACAAGTCATTGATTGAATTTGTTGTAATCAATTATTGTTGATCTAAAAGTGCGAGTTGCGTTATGGCGCGAATCGCTAGGTCAACCTCTTCTTCTTTATTAAGGTGAGAAAAACTAAAACGGACTGCACCTTGTTCTATCGTATTAAGTGCTGTATGCATGAGTGGGGCACAATGACCGCCGGACCTTGTGCATATATCATATTCATAAGCAAGTTGATCGGAAATAAAACCTGAATCATAATCACCTATATTTAAAGCGACGATAGCGGCACGCATTTTTGTTTGAAAATCTCCATAAATCTTAACATTTGGTAGATTTTTAATCCCATCATAGAACTTCCACATCAAGGCAAGTTCTTTGTTTCTTATACTCTCAAGACCTGTTTTATTAATATATTCAATTCCAGAGATTAATCCAGCAACTCCATGGGTGTTAACAGTACCAGCTTCCAAAGATTCTGGCATTTGATTTGGTTGACCCTTTAAATAAGTAGAAATACCAGTACCGCCATACTTAAGTGGTGTAATTTGAATTCTATCTCGTAGTAAAAGGCCACCAATTCCTTGAGGACCGAATAAGCCTTTGTGTCCAGTAAAACATAGTATATCAATGCCTTGTTTTTTCATGGAGATTGGAAATACACCAGCAGTTTGTGCTGTGTCAAGAATGCATAATAAGTTATGTTTTTTACAGATACTTGTAATTTTATCAAGGTCAATTAGATTGCCTGTTAAATTAGATGCATGATTGCAAATCACTGCTTTGGTGTTTGGTTGAATAAGTTTTTCTAAGGAATCGTACTCAAGAACCCCTTCTTTATTGCAATTTACAATGGAAATTGATACCCCTTGGTTTTCCATAAAATAAAGGGGGCGAAGTACAGAATTATGTTCCATAGCAGTTGTAATAACATGATCTCCGTTATTAAAAAGTCCTTGTATCACTGTATTTAGGCTTTCAGTTATATTGGAGGTAAAGACGGTTTGTTCTGGACCGTATCCGTCAAAAAAATCTGAAAGTATGGAACGTGCATGAAATAATAACCGGGAAGCATTGAGAGTAGACTCATGAACACCCCGGTTACTATTTCCTAATTCTTTTATAGCATGGTAGACAGCTTCCGCTACACAGTCAGGTTTTAAAAGACTAGTAGCAGCATTATCAAAGTATATCATAGACATTACCTCTTTTTGTTGCAGTTGACATGTATTAAAATAATTCTTTTTATGCTGAAAAATACTAGAAAGTAGACTAAACTTCCTAGTATTCATATGGATACTGATTTATATATTTATCATAAGTAGAATTCTTTAAATGAATTCGTTATTAAGTATGAACTAATTTCTATAATTATATGAAATTTGAGTATGTGATTTCAGCATTGATAAAATAAGTTCTAGTTTATTTATTGTGTTTTAAATAAAACATAGCTTCTAAAACACTTCCTGCAATGCATCTTGCTTTATCGGATATGGTAAAGCAATTATCTTTTTCGGTATATCTAGGATCGATATCTGCGATTTTAAAGCCCTTCGTTACAGTGTATCCATCGCGAATAATTCCTCTTAGAACACCTGAGATACTTGCAAGTACCGGTGTGTCATCAACATAAGCTAAAACATCATCTTTTTCAACGATATCTCCAATTACCCTTTGGTTTTTAATAATTCCAGCCACAGGAGAGTAAATAACTCGTTCCTTAGTAAAGCCACCAATGTTACCAGGAATACCTGTATTTTTCATTGCGACTCCTTCATAAATTATTCTTCCAAGATTATGGCCCCTCATTGTTTCGATTACAGCATCTACATTCTCACCAGCTGTAAAACCAGGTCCGAGACCAATTGTAATTTCAGCCATATTGCGTGTGGTTCCAATGTTTTTTTTGGCTAAGATGGCATCGATTAACACTGTGGGCTGTATTGATTCTAAAATCTTTGCAGTTTCATCGATCATAACTGGAATAGTATGATTGGCAAAGCAAAGGTTAACTTCTTCAAGAGTTTTTACGTATTTGGCCGTTACATTTTCAATGGTTATTTCACCATCATAAATTGCTTCGGAAAAGGAGACTTTTCTACGTATTGAAGAGGGCTTACTAACCTCGAGTACCAACACAGAAAAACCACAGTTATGCAAACGATGAATTGTTCCAGTAGCAATGTCGCCGCCACCTCGTACAACGATAATATCTTTTTTAGTAAACATCATTTTAACCCTCATTCTTGCGCACGTTTTCTGCGCATAACAAGTTTGTGGTGCGCAAGCACAAACTTGCGTGTAAGATTTACTCTTTATTTTTCACACTATACCTCTAAGGAGTAATCACAGTAGAAGCACTCATCATTTTTTCTACGATTTCGTACATATTTGTCACACCGCCAACTTGTAATGCATCCGTTAATTGATAGTGATTAAGACAAGCACCACAACTAAGGATTTCAACACCAGCAGTGGCTAAATCAATGAGATCTTGCAAACTATCTGTGCCCTCTGTAGTAAGAAATACACCACCATTATAAAAAAGAATGGTTTCTGGGTATAGGTCTGATTTTGTTAATGCGTAAATGTAATTCTTCATTAAGACAGTTCCTAACTTTTCGTCACCTTGTCCTAGAATATTAGAATGAATTACAATAACAGTACCTTTTTTTATATTAGAAACTTCTGCCTCAGCCTCTAATTGTACGTTTGATTCGGAGTTAGAGTTTGAGGATAAAGAAATTTCAATTCGAAAGCTTCCTTCTGATGTTTCTTGATATGACATCTGAAAATTGTTTTTTTCTACATACTTTGCAATGTTTTGAACAACTAGCATATTGTCAACAAGAACTTCAATTAAATCAGTGCCATTGCTATTTTTAACTGCATTTTTAGTCATAATAACTGGCTCAGGACATAATTTTCCACGTGCGTCTATAATCGCATTCATATTTTCTCCATTCCAAAAGTTTTAACTAAATATAAGATGATAACTTTAGTTAAATCCTTTTAACATAAAAATATTAGGTATTTTGTAGGTATATTAATAGGTATTACTGTTTTGACACAAGAATCAAGTATTTCATTCTTTTAAAATACAATAGCACTTCATCTATTGAATATCAAACATATTATTGAATATCAAGTATCTATTGAATATCAAACATATAGTATTGAATTTTAAATATATATTATTGAAGTTCAATTTCTATATTTTTCTTATTTGTAATCTCTCCAACAATACCACATGGCATATCTAATTTTTGTAAAGCTTCCAATGCATGCTGTGCATCCTCTTTTTTAATACTATATAATAATCCACCGGATGTTTGCGCATCATATAATATCTCTTCAATTGCAAAATCATTGATCCTAAAATTTACAAATGGACTTAAAAAGTTACGGTTGCGTTGACCTGCAGCAGAAATTAAGAATTCTTCTGCATAATTTACTGCTTCTTCGATAATTGGCAAGCGGTCCGAATAAATAGTGGCAGAATACGTGTTGTTTAACATTTCATGCAAATGCCCAAGGAAACTAAAGCCAGTGATATCTGTGCATGCATGTACATCATAATTTTTCATGATTTCAGCGGCATATTTATTTAATGTAGTCATTGAATGAATTGCTTTTTTCATCGCATCTTTTGATGCTTCACCAACACGGTTAGCAGTTGTAATTAAACCAACGCCAAGGGGTTTGGTAAGTATAAGCACATCGCCTATTTCAGGTGTATTATTTTTTAATATTTTATCAGGATGAACAATTCCTGTTACGGACAAACCATATTTAACACTGCTATCTGCAATTGAGTGACCTCCGGATAAAACGCCACTTGCTTCGGCTACTTTATCAGCACCACCCATTAATATTTCACCAAGAATATTAAGATCAAGAGATTCTGGATAACATACTATATTAAGTGCTGTTTTAACGTCACCGCCCATTGCATAGACATCGCTCAAAGCATTTGCAGCCGCAATTTGCCCAAACGTATACGGATCTTCCACCATAGGAGGAAAGAAATCAAGTGTTTGAACGATTGCTAACTCATCTGTAAGTTTATAGATCGAGGCATCATCATTGCTATCATATCCAACTAGTAAATTCTCATCGTTAGTTTTTGGTATTTTTTCGAGAATTTTACTTAAGACCGCAGGTCCTAATTTAGCAGTACAACCACCATTGTTACAAAATAAAATTTGCTTTTCCATAGATAACCTCATTTCTTCGAAAAAATGGGTTGCTCCAAAATAGCATATTGCTGAATTAGCAGTTACTATCTTGCAACAACCCGGTGTAAATTTGACTTTATCTAGAAAAAAGCATATCATATGGGCATATTCATGTCAAGCAGAGTGAATGTATATTAAAATATGTATTTATTTTACTGAAATTCCAAAATTAATAAATAAATTACATTATATCCTAAAGCGATTTGTGCAGAACTGATAAAATTGAACAATTTAGGGGGGAAAACTTCGATAATTTTTATTATAGCTTTTTTGGAATAAAGGAGTATTATAGATATA